>JAEXYZ010000025.1 GCA_023405135.1 Bacillota bacterium
TACAGGGTCAAAGCCACCAAAAAAGACCACGTCTTACATCTGTTTGTGTCATTACCATTATGAACCGAAGGTACTTATTTTCATGCTTGGGTTGGGTGTAAAAAACTCATGAAGGTTTTTTATGAATCAAGGTCATTTTCTTGAAAAATAATTGGATATTTATGTTGAAAATAAAAGAGAATATGAAAAATATATTAAACGAGATGGTAGGGAATGTAAATAAAGAAGGTATTAGGCTCTTAGATTAAAGAAAGGGAAAAAATGAAAACTAAATTTATAGAGAGCTTCCCAATCATTGAGTGGGTAAATCTAGATCTAGAGAAGATGAATAACAAGTTCGTAATACACAATGTTAGTAGCGATAAGGTGGCATCGTTTTTTAATGATAAAGAATTATATACGGAGAATTCAGTTTATCTTTTCTTCAAGACGACCTATCACCATTTAGCACATGACCGTGGGTAGAGCCTTGGTAGCAGCCATAACTTAGTTAAATGCAAATATATCAGTTAGTTAATTAGAAAACATTTGAACAAATATGAATCAAGAGAAGGGCTATAATTGATTAAAAAGGAGCTTTGTAAAAAACTTAATCATTTACTTATTGACAATAAATTGTAAAAGGAATATATTAATGTCAGTCAGTACTGACAAATCGCAGGGGTAAATTATTAATTATGGCTTCGAAGCGTAAACAAGAGACAAGTGAAAAAATTATAACAGTAGCAATCGATCTTTTTTCTAAAAATGGATATAACGGAGTTACAACAGAGGAAATTGCAAGGGAAGCCGGTTTCAGTGAAAAGACGCTTTTTAGACATTTTCAAAGTAAGCAAAATTTATTGGAAAAAGCCATCGATCGATACCATTATGGCGAGGAAATGCGTTCTATTTTTGAAAGTAAACTAGTCTGGAATTTGAAAGAGGATTTAAATTTAATTAGCCAAAATTACCATCGAATAATGCATCAAAACAGAAAGCTCCTTAAAATGCTTATGAAGATAGGGGAGAATGTGCCTGGATTGCATCAATATTCTCACAGACATCCAGAATTATTGAAGGAGTTTCTAACGAACTATTTTGAAGAGATGAAAAATCGAAAAAAAATTATCCCGATTGACGCGGAAAAAATGGCTATTACTTTTCTTTACATGAACTTCGGATTTGCCCATGCAAGGATGAACGGAGATTCCGCCTTTGTGGAAGGGGAGTTTGAAAAGCTTCTAAATGATAGTGTGGCATTATTTACTAGGGGATTAACCCTCTAGTATGTTTTTTAGTCTAAAATGTCAGTCAGTACAGACGTTCATTTTACGAAAAAAGGAGAAATTAAGAATGAATCAAGTGTTAAAAAAACAAGGTAATGAAAAATTATTGATTATCATGATGCTAACTGTAACCCTCTCATCGATGAGTATATTGCTTTTCAACTTTGTTCTACCTCAAATAAGTAAAGAATTTCAGCTTACAAATTCACAAGTAAGCTGGGTTACTTCGGCATACACACTTTTATATGGAATTGGTACGGCAATTTACGGAAAACTTGCAGATCGATATAAGTTGAAAAATTTATTAATTTTTGGTTTATTACTCTTTGCATTTGCATCCATATTAGGCTTCTTTTCTCATTCTTATTGGCTATTGCTTGTAGCAAGATGTATACAAGCAGCTGGTGCAGCTACAATTCCAGCTACAGCTACTTTAATTCCAATTCGATATTTCCCCCTTGAAAAAAGAGGTACTGCAATGGGGACAGTGTTTATTGGTACTGCTCTTGGCAGTGCATTAGGACCTATTGTTTCTTCATTAGTTATTAGTATTGTAGACTGGCGTTGGTTGTTTTGCATCCCATTATTACTCCTTTTAACGTTGCCATTTTATTTAAAATATTTAGGCGATGAGAAAGGAACGAATACAATCATTGATTGGTTAGGGGGTGGGCTATTAGCTCTAAGTGTGGCCCAAATTTTGCTAGGTGTAACAAACAATGCTTTATGGTTTATAGGGGGAATTGTTTTTCTCGTTTTATTTGTATATCGCATCCGTTTAGCAAAGTACCCTTTTATTCAACCTCAGTTATTTAAAAACAAAACTTATACTTCTTATTTAATAATGGCTTTTTTAGTAACTGGAATTGGTTATTCACTATTCTTTTTAACTCCTTTGTTTTTAGCAGATATTCAAAATCTTCCGGTTAATTTAATAGGGTTGGCAATGGTGCCGGCTGCAGCAGCAACTGCATTACTAAACAGACAAGGTGGAAAAATAGCAGATGCAAAAGGTGCATCAATGTTGTTCTTTATTGCTTCAAGTTTATTAATTGTTTGCTTCTTTTTGCTTTCTACATTTATTAATGCTAGTACTGTTCTAATTGCATTATTTCTAATAATAGGAAATGTGGGCCAATCATTTATGATAATCGTCATGTCCAAATCGATATCCATAACATTGCCTAATGAACATTCAGGTGTAGGTATGGGGCTATTAATGATGCAGAATTTTATTGCAGGTTCGATTGCAATTGGGATATATGGAAAGGCAGTGGATATGATAGGAAATAGTTCATGGAATCCTTATAATAAGCTGTCAATAGGTGCAACATTTAGTAATATTTTCTTTGTATTATTTGTCTTACATGTGATTATTTTGATTGTATATATACTTAGTAGACGTTTATATAAAAAGGCTTTAAACTAAAATTGGAAATAATAATTTATAAAACTTCTAATTATATCCAAAATCAGAAACAAAAAGTAAATGATAAACGATTAGAAAACCCAACCAAAGTGATAGGATGGCATACATCGAATATCAAAGGAGAAGGAAACAATATGAAAATCATTATTACGAGTATTTTCGTACAAGATCAAGAAAAGGCATTAAAATTTTATTCAGAAACGTTAGGCTTTGTAAAAAAGCACGACGTTCCCGCTGGTGAATTTAGGTGGATTACTCTTGTTTCTCCTGAGAGGCAAGAAGGTATGGAGCTTTTACTCGAACCAAATCAACATCCAGCTGCTAAAGAGTACCAAAAGAAATTATATGAAGATCGTATACCAGTAACAATGTTTGGCGTGGAGAATATTCAAAAAGAGTACGAAAGGCTACAGAATTTGGGTGTGAAGTTTATCATGAAGCCAACAAAGACGGGAGATATCACAATAGCTGTCTTCGACGATACATGCGGGAACTATATTCAGATAATACAGCAGTAACATAACATTGTTAACTATATTTTAACCCTGTCCTACTTTCGGGGCGGGGTTACATATTTGTTCGTTTTAAAAATTAATTGAAATTTTATTTACCTGACAGAACAGTGTTTACAGTAAATCAGAAATCAAATTATCAACGTCCAAAATTTAAACGTGGTTATTCTTGTATTAATTTGGTTTGGCAAGTGAATTATAGGAATAAAACATTTTTTGGTAATGAAAAAGATGGTTGAAAGGGATAATCCACTTCACACATCTTTTTTCGCTTTATGAGTTATATGTAGGTTTGCTTACACACCAGCCTACCTATGAAACCACAAGGACAGTCATTTACCTCGAAGTAAACTTCAAAGTTGTATGGTAGGGTTTGTTGAATACTAAATACTCCACACTTAATACTGATTCACTTAAACACTAAACACTGAACACTCATTACTGAACACTAACTTTAATTAGATTTGTAATGTTTACCGTCTTCGGCAAACCCATTGAGTGTGACTGATTTTTAGTGGTTTACAACGATGTGCAAGCAAAATTAGAATTTAATCAATATCGACTTCGATTAATGTTCTAGCATTCACTTCATTCAAAGTACCATCAATTTCGGTTATAAACTCAACTAAAAATGAATCTAGTTCATCTATTTTTTCAATTGGAACTAAGTATAACACATCCGCCAGAACCTCTTTTTTCACCTGTTCCGATAAACCCTCTGTTTTCATGTTTTGATTAAACGTATCAACTTCGCGGGTCGCTTTCTTTACAGCATGTTGATAAGCGGTTTTTAAATTGGAAAGATACTGTTGTATGTCATTTTTATAAACTAGTGCTTCCGCAATTTTTAAAGTTTTGCCCGCAACGATTATTTCAGTTTCTAAATTAGCTTTGTTAATGGCTAATGTTAGCTTTATATAGTTATCTTTTAAATCATGAAATTGTTGAAATAATGCTTTTACTTTTTCAGTTGCTTCACGATGATTTTTTTTAATATCTGTTTTTTCGTTAGATAAGATATGTAACCGTTTATTATTAATGGCACTGTGATTAGAAATATCTTCTGTAATTTTATCCAATTGTGCTTTTATAGTTTTCTTACGCGTCATAGCTCGAGCAATCGTCATTTGCATAAAGAAACTCACCTTTCTTTAGAGCGAATTAGGTTGTCTTATTTATAGTTTTTTAGATATAATAACATATTTTTACATAAGGAAACCTGGAAAATAGAAAATGATTCTATTTTCTTATAAATTTTTATAAGAAGTTTAGTGCAGTAAAAAACAACTTGCATACTCTGTTTATTTTTTTGCTGTCTCACTAGCACCTAAATAAGGTGTATCCTCTTTCATCTAAAATTAATCAGCAATAGCCTATATAAACTATCATTATTTGATAAAATTAAGGTAGAAATTGGAGGTTAGATGAAAATGAATGTGACTGAATTTCAACAGTGGGTAAAGGAATATTATGATAGTAGAGGCTGGTCCGAGTTAGACATTTTTATTCGTATTGGTTTTTTAGCAGAAGAAACAGGTGAAGTGGCACGAGCTATAAGAGCTCTTGAGATAGGTAGAGATAGACCTGATGAAATTAATGGAACGTATGAGGAAAATAAACAAGAATTAACTGAAGAATTGGGAGATGTATTAGGTAATTTAATTGTGATTGCGAACAAGTACAATATTCCTCTTGAAGAAATTTTTAAATCACATAAAAGGAAACTGTCAGAACGTTATTCAAATGATTAAGAAGGATAGTTAATTTATTTACATTAAAAGTTGATTTACTGTAAACAGTCAGTGCTATTATTACATAGAATAACGTATCTATAAGAAGTATGAATGTCTCCATGTGTGAATATTGTAGAAAATTAGGATTGTAAAAGAGATGTCTCTTGTTCAGAAACATCTCTTACAACAGCTATTCTTTGAAATTCAATAACCTGAATGAATTTAAAATAACGATTAATGCTGCCCCTGTATCACTTAGTACAGCCATCCAAAGTGTAAGCCAGCCCGGGAAAATTAAAACGAGTGCAGCCACTTTAATAATAATGGAAAACCAAATATTTTGTTTAATAACCGTTAAAGCTTTTCTACTTAACTTCATTGTATGGGGGAGTTTGTCTAGGTTATCAGCCATTAAAACGATGTCTGCTGTCTCCATTGCTGTATCGGTCCCGGCACCACCCATTGCGATTCCTAAATCAGCTGTTGCAAGGGCAGGTGCATCATTAATACCATCTCCAACCATTGCTACATGATGACCTTCATTTTGTAATTTTTTTATTGCATCAACTTTATCCTCTGGTAATAACTCTGCAAAATACCGATGTACATTTGTTTCTGAGGCAATTAATTTTGCAGTACCTTCATTATCTCCTGTCAGCATGACAGTTTCCTTAACTCCACTTTGTTTCAATGCGTTTAAAGCGGATGCAGAGGTTTTGCGAATTGTATCAGAAACTGCAATAACCCCAATGATTTCCTTTTCGGTCCCGATAATAACGACTGTTTTTCCTTCACTCTGTACATCTTGAACATATTTTTTCACTTCTGCAAAAGAAATATCGAGTTCCTCGAATAATTTTAGATTACCAGCGTAATAAATTTTATCTTCAATAGTTGCTTGAACGCCTTTACCAACAATATTCTTGAAGTACTCGCCATTTTTAGGTTCTATTCCTTTTTTGTTAGCAAACTTAACAATTGATTTAGCAATGGGATGTGTCGAATATTCCTCAAGTGTTAAGGCGATCGAAAGCAATTCATTTTCTGAGCCTTTTAATGTCTTAATTTCTGACACTTTTGGCTTTCCTTCAGTCAAAGTACCAGTTTTATCGAATGCAATGGCAGTAATTGCACCTGCTTTTTCTAGGAATGTTCCACCTTTAATTAAAACACCATTCTTTGCAGCGTTACCGATAGCAGAAACGATGGCGACAGGGGTAGAAATCACTAAAGCACAAGGACAAGCTACGACGAGTAATTCCAACCCTTTATAAAACCAATTTCCCCAAGTTCCAAATCCGAATAGGGGAGGCAGCACCATGATGACCAATGCTAAAATGAAGACACTAGGTGTATATACCTTTGCAAACTTATCGACAAATGCTTCAGTAGGTGCTTTTTGTTCTTGAGCCTCCTCGACTAAGTTTATAATTTTGGAAATCGTTGTATCTTCAACTAATTTAGTAACTCTAATTTCTAGGGAACCATGTTCATTAATCGTTCCTGCATATACGAAATCACCAATTGTTTTATCAACAGGTATAGATTCCCCAGTAATCGGACCTTGATTAACAGTTGATGCTCCAACAATGACCTCACCATCTAATGGAATTTTATCTCCTGGTTTAACAATAATCATGTCATTAATATTTATTTCTTCAACAGATTTTTTAATAATATCTGAACCAACCTTAACCCAAGCTTCAGGAGGTGCTAGGTCCATTAGATTGCGAATCGAATCCCTTGTACGTTCAATCGATTTAGTTTGAAGATAGTTACCAATTGCAAATAACCATACAACAGTAGCACCTTCCAGCCATTCGCCGATTAAAGCAGCGCCAATTGCAGCAGCTGACATAAGGACATTCATATCAAGTGAGCGACTTTTAATGGAATAATATGCACTTTTAACTGGCTTATACCCACTGATAATCATTGCAATGGCATAAAGAATTGAGGACACCAACGGAGGTATGCCACTAAACGATCCGATAAAACCAAGAGCTATTAGTCCACCAGATAAAATAACTAAAGCGTTTCCGCTTTTATTTTTAGCCTTTTGTGTCGATTGCTTATTTAATGGCAATGAAGCATTATAGCCAATTTTAGAAACCTCGGAAATAATATCTTCAACACTACCTATATGCTCAATTTTCATTTTTCCAGTAGAGAAATTTACAGTTACACTTTTAACAACTGGAAGGGTATTTAAATGATTTTCGATACTTTTGGCACAACTACTACAGTCCATTCCTTCGATATCATATGTCTTAATATTCCCTTTATTGTTTAATGGTTCAGCAGAATACCCAAGCTTTTGAATTTCAGTTTCAATCGGAATAAAGGCATCAGTGTTACTTGCAGCCACTTGCATTTTCGCTGTACTGAAATTAACCTTTACTTCAGTAATATTTTTTAGTTTGCTTAATCCTTTTTCAATCGTTAATGCACAAGCAGCACAATCCATGCCATTGACTCTGTATACATTAGTTTCTAAGGAAGGAGTAGAATTCACGATAGTATCAATTGTTTGTTGTTCATTATTATTACAACAACTTGTTTTCTCTTGTTTTTTATTAGTTTCTTTGGATGCATTTTCGATATCTTTAAGTGGTTCATTTGATAAACTACTACAACAACCTGATTCTTCGTCATCAGATTCTTTTGGCGAACTGCTACAACAACTGGTTTTTTCTTGATTTAAAATAGATATGGACTTATTTCCTGAATACTTCTCATTTGAGCAACAATTTGAATACTCTTGTTTTGCATTTGATTTAACAGTAGAGTTGCAACAAGTGCCTTCTAAATTTTTAGACTTTTTATGTGAACTACAACAGTGGTCAGCCAATAAAATCTCCTCCTAAACTATATGATGCTCACAACATGCAACATTATTTTCAACATCTTCTAGAACAATATCGAACATGGTTAAAAGATCTCTTATATGTTGATTTCTTAAACTGTAATAAATGTATTTACCTTCATTTCTCCCTTTAATAATTCCGCAGCCTTTTAAACATGCAAGGTGTTGTGAAATATTTGATTGATTTCCTTTTATTTCCTCTATAATTTGAGACACTGTTTTTTCCTGGTCTTTTATACTTTCAAGAATCTGAATCCTTGTTTTATTAGAGAATCCATGAATTAATTTAACTTTCATATCGATATTCATTTTTTGATTTTGCATGAATTTGCCTCCTTCGTATTAGCAGAAACTAATATGTATTGTTATTATCATATTAGTTTTCGCTAATATGTGTGTCAATATTTATGTTCAAAAATTAAAATTTTAAGATCTTTATGTTTGTGAATAGATGTATCCAAACTACATTTTTATTTCTAAAGAACTTTCTGGGGAAGACTTATAAAAAAATAAAAAAACGCTAACATGGGGGATTACATCATCCTGTTAGCAGTTAATTTAAGTATTTATAGGTCTTTCATCAATTAAGATTTCAATATCAATGACTTCTTAAGTATCCTCAATTGCTCTTATGTCCTTTTTCCTTTTGAAATAAACAATAGAAGTTGTGTGATAATTGCAAGAATAGACAATTCTAGCAAAGGACCTATAACAAGTGTTAAGGCTATTAAAGGCTCGTTTGGGAATGCAGTTATGGCAATAGCTAAGGCGATTGGAGAATTTCTAGCTAAAGTAGTTAAACTCAGGCTGACTCTGTCCTTGTATGGAAACTTCATAAGCTGTCCAACCTTTTGACCAACAACAAAATTAATAATGAAAAATAAAAGGATTGGAATAGTGATTTGCCACATTAATTCTAAGTTATCTAGCAATAGTTGTCCCTGAGATGCAAACATCGCAACGATGGCGAAACTAAGCAAAATAATAGGTAACACACTAAGATTAGAAATAAGTTTACTTCTTAACTGTTCCTTCTTTCTCAAAACGACCTTTGTTAAAAAAGCTAAAACTAAAGGCAAAAAAAGAGCAATTAAAATACTTTCCAGCAAAAATGAAAATTCTAAAACCCCTGTTGTTCCTCCGAAAATAAGGAGATAAATAGGCAACAAAATGACCTGTAAGATTAAGTTTAAAGGTAAGATGGCTGCTGATAATGCCACATTTCCTTTTGCCATACCCGTAAAGATTAAGTACCAATCGGTGCATGGTGTAACCATCAGCATAATAAATCCAATATATAATGCAGGATTGTCACTTAAAAATAGCAGTGAAAGTAGCCATGCTAAAATTGGTGTCCAGATAAAGTTAATGATAACCGCTGTGTACGTAAATTTAATATTTTTAAAAGATTGCTTTATTGCTTCAATAGGAATTTGTAAGAAAATAATATACAGCATAGCCACTAATAGAGGGACGATGAAACTTTCCGCATTAGCTCGAATTGGTTCTACTTGTCCTATATATATACCAATAATTACTGCAATGAAAATAATAAAAGTATATAACTTTTCGAATAAGCCCATTTATGTAATCACACCTGACAATAAGTAAATTATAACAAATATAATATTAGCATAAATGGATTGGAGTAAGGAGCTTACCTGTAACAAGGATCAGCGCTTATTCCAATTTTAAGCGAAGTATTTAAAACTACCAAAACTAACAAGGAGATTTGGTTAAGGTGATATAATTACATAACACTAGATTTATATGAAGGAGTTATATAATTTTGGATGCAAATTGTATTAAATTCTATGAATTCGGTAGCCCAAAAGATGTTTTAAAGATTGAGTCAAAAAGTATTGAACCGCCAAAAAATAATGAAGTTCTTGTTCGAATGTTAGCTCGCCCTATTAATCCCTCTGATTTAATACCGATTAGAGGGGCATACTCTCACCGAATTTCTTTACCAAATATTCCGGGATACGAGGGAGTTGGTATAGTAGAAGATGTTGGACCTCTTGTTTCTAATGATTTTATTGGTAAACGTGTTTTACCTCTGCGTGGAGAAGGTACATGGCAAGAGTTTGTTAAAACATCATCTGAATTTGTAGTTACTATACCTAATTCGATTGATGATTTTACTGCTGCACAGATGTATATCAATCCAATAACAGCATGGGTAGTTTGTACAGAAGTTCTAAAGTTAAAACCAAATGATATGTTATTAGTTAACGCATGTGGTTCCTCAATTGGACATATTTTTGCCCAATTATCGATAGTCTTAGGTTTTCGATTAATTGCAGTTACAAGAAATAATCAATATACAGAGGAACTACTTCATCTTGGTGCTTCTTATGTGATTGATGCATCCAAAAATTATTTACATGATATTGTTATGGAATTGACCAATGGAGTAGGTGCTGAGGCTGCCATTGACTCTATTGGAGGTTCAGATGGTAATGAATTAGCCTATTGTGTGCGGCCTAACGGGTTTTTTTAACGATTGGTCTTTTATCAGGGAAACAGGTAGATTGGGCAGAAATTATAAAAAAGGCAAAAGTGAATGCTAATATGTTTCATTTACGTAATTGGAACAAAAATGTTTCAGCAGATAAGTGGCAAAATACTTTTCATCACGTAATCGATCTTATAAGTTGTAAAAAATTAAGTTTAATGACGGTAGATTCTCAGTTTGATTTATTAAATATAAAACAAGCTATTGATGTTATAGAATCTTCTAGAATGACCAAAGGGAAAGTGTTCTTAACAAGCTATTAGGTTAAGAAACTATAACTACTCTCACGGCAAGTTTTGAGAAAAGCATGTCAAAGTTACACTTGACAAAAAAATGCCACAAACTCAAGAGAGTCGTGGCATCATATTTCATATTATTTAATTCCTTGAGCTTCTTTCCACTCTAGGAATTCGTCATATGTTAATTGTTTATCTAAAATTGAACCATCTTCTTGAATTTCAATGACACGGTTTGCGATTGTTTGAATAAACTGATGGTCATGAGAAGTGAACAGCATTGCACCTTTGAAACGAATTAAGCCTTCGTTAAGTGCTTGAATTGATTCTAGATCTAAATGGTTTGTCGGTTCATCTAATAATAATACGTTTGAATTAGAAAGCATCATTTTAGATAACATACAACGCACTTTTTCTCCCCCTGAAAGCACAGAAGGGGATTTTTTCACTTCTTCACCTGAGAATAACATACGTCCTAAGAATCCACGTAAGAAAGACTCAGTTTCATCTTCTGGTGAATATTGACGAAGCCATTCTACTAATGATTTTTCATTACCAGTAAAGTATTTATCATGATCATTTTCAAAATAGCTTTGTGATGTCGTAACACCCCATTTAAATGTGCCGCTATCTGCTTTACGTTGTTCCATTAAAATATCAAGTAAAGCTGTTTTTGCATGTGGGTTACCAAGTAAAACGATTTTATCTTCTTTATTCATCATAAAACGGATATCTTTAAATAATACTTCGCCGTCTTGGGTAGCAGTTAAGCCATCTACAGTTAATACGTCGTTACCAATTTCACGTCCAATTTGGAAATTAATAAATGGATATTTGCGGCTAGATGGTCGAATGTCATCCAATTCAATTTTATCAAGCATTTTCTTACGTGAAGTCGCTTGCTTTGACTTAGATGCATTTGCAGAGAAGCGAGCAATGAATGCTTGCAATTCTTTAATTTTTTCTTCTTTTTTCGCATTTTGGTCTTGCGCCATTTTTAATGCAAGTTGAGAAGACTCATACCAGAAGTCGTAGTTCCCTACATAAAGTTGAATTTTTCCAAAGTCAAGATCCGCAATATGCGTACATACTTTGTTTAAGAAGTGACGGTCATGGGATACAACAATAACTGTGTTTTCAAAGTTAATTAAAAATTCTTCTAACCATTGGATTGCTTTTAAGTCTAAATGGTTTGTCGGCTCGTCAAGAAGTAATACGTCAGGTTTACCAAATAAAGCTTGAGCAAGTAATACTTTTACTTTATCTGAACCTTCTAAATCTTTCATTAACATATAGTGGAATTCATCGCCGATGCCAAGACCGTTTAAAAGGGTTGCAGCTTCAGAATCTGCTTCCCAACCATTTAATTCAGCAAATTCGCCTTCAAGTTCAGCTGCACGCATGCCATCCTCATCTGAAAAGTCTTCCTTCATGTAGATAGCATCTTTTTCTTGTTTTACTTCGTATAAGCGTTTATTTCCCATAATGACTGTATCGAGTACTGTAAATTCATCATACTCGAAGTGGTTTTGCTTTAAAACCGATAAACGCTCATCTTTGCCCATTGAAACGTGACCTTCTTGAGGTTCAATTTCTCCAGATAAAATTTTAAGGAATGTTGATTTACCAGCACCGTTAGCACCAATAAGGCCATAACAGTTACCAGGTGTGAATTTAATATTTACGTCTTCAAATAGTTTACGATCGCCATAACGAAGAGCTACATTACTAACTTGAATCATGTAAGTTCCTCCTTCAAATCAATTTTACTTCAACGATTGTTTGTAAAAGATATATTCATTTTCTCTTTTGTACACAATGTTTCAATTATAGCATGTAATGTATATAAATGCTATAAATCCATAATACCTTGAAAACAAAGGAACGAATCTATTAATGATAGTTATAATAGGAAGAAAGTATCATATTTACCTAATATATTATATATTCATATTTACTATTAGTTGAAAAAAGTATATGATTAAAAAGGATTAGTATTCTGCAGAATTTACTCATTTATCCCTTTTTCATTCCTTTTTATTCCTGTTTTTGTTCTTTTAATTAAAAAACATTAGATAATGTTGGAAAATAATATATAGTAATTTTGTGTAAATAGTAAAATTATTGAAGGATGAGAAATGGAATGTGAGGATATAGAAAGGAAAAAGTCAATTATGAAAAGATTATCATTAAGAATGAAAAACATCATTCTAACATGCGTGAACACAATTGTAGTTGCGATTGTAGTTGCTGCACTAGTCGTTTACATGTTTATTAATTTTTATCTTGATGAACTACATTCAGAATCAATTAATACTTTAGAAACTTGGTCAGAGGATGTAGCAGATGAAGATGTCTTGTATTTATTAGAGCAGAAAAATGGTGATAATGAAGTAAGCAAAAAATTAAACGATCATTTCAACCAAGTTTCTGAATATCAATCACAAGTTGCTCAAGGATACGTATTTGGAACAGAATTAGAAAATGGAACAGATACGACTTTAATTGCAGCTCCTGATTTTATAATGGAGGCAGTACAAGAGGAAGGAATCGGTGTAGGGGATTTATATACTCAACCTGATAATGTTGTAAAATTAGTTGAAGAAATGAAGCGAACGAAAGAAATGGTTGTATCTGACGTATATTCAGATATGTTAGGCACATGGTTAACAGTTGCTAAGCCTATTACGAATAGTTCAGGAGAAGTAGTTGCCTATTATGGAATGGACTTTGATGCAAAATCTTATGCTGATATTAGACATAAGTTAATAATATGGGGTTCATTAATTGTTTTAGTAATGGTACTTATATCAGCAATTATTCAATACATATTCCTTACTCGTTCATTTAAACCGATTAGTGAGATTGTGAAAGGAATAGAAGAAATTAGTAATGGAGATTATTCATATACCTTAAAGGAATCGGATGATGAATTAGGTGAAATTGCAAAACAATTTAATAAAATGACAAATAAAATAGGTCAATTGTTTGCTTCTATTAAGGAAGTTTCATCTTCAACTTTTACTTACTCTAAAGATTTAGATCAAGAAGTAAGTGCAATTTCTTCAAATATGGATGTACTAACTGGTGAAGTAACGGAAATGGCTTCTCGATTCAACCATCAATCTACTTCAACAAAAAGTATGTTGCGTTCAATACAGGAAGTAGCGATAGGTGTTGATTCAGTAGCGAGAAATACTTCTGATGTTAGTCAACTTTCACTTGATACTGAACAAAAAGCAGTAGAAGGAAATGAGTCTTTAGGAGTTTTACGAAGTCAAATGAACCTTATCGTAAAATCCTCTCAAACATCTGAAAAAATTATTCAAGATTTGAAAATGAACTCTGATAATATTTCTGAAATTGTAAAATTGATTACTGCGATTGCAGAGCAAACAAACTTATTAGCATTAAACGCTTCTATTGAAGCAGCACGTGCTGGTGAACATGGTAAAGGTTTTGCAGTTGTTGCAAATGAAGTGAAAAATTTAGCAGAACAATCTAAGCATTCTGCTGAAAACATTACGGATTTAATTAGACATATCCAACATGCGACAGATGAAGCAGTGTCATCGATCCAAGACGAAACTGTTGCTGTCAATAAAGGGGTAACTTTAGTTGAAGAAACTGAATCTACCTTCCAAGAAATTTTAAAATCAACACAAGAAGTTGCTTCTCGTATCCAGGAAATATCAGCTATAACAGAAGAAATGTCAGCTGAAAATGAGGAAGTAGCAAGTACTTTTGAACAATTAGCTGAAATGACAAATCATAATAACCATACAGTTGAAAATATCGTTGCAAGTATTCAAAATCAACAAAATTCATTAAAATCTATCTCCGAATCTTCCAAACAACTAGTAGAGATAGTAGATAGTTTGGAAAGTACTGTGAATCGCTAAAATATTAAAGGGTAATTCATGGAGACAATGCATATAAACAGTCCAGAAAGTAAAAGTCTGTTAATAATTGAAGAATTTATACTTACTTGAAAGTGTTGTAGCACCTTATTCGATTGAATGCTTGTTGATCAATACACAAAGTAAGATTGCCACATTTTGTGACAAAGGCTTTGTGTCAATAAGTAACAGTTTAGTAAATTTGTATGTACACTTTATAAAACAGTATAAATTCTTTAAGTTAGCATCATTTTAATTTTTATTGCTATTTTATTAGGGGCTTTTCTTAGTCCCTTTTTTTACGCGAAAAATCAAAATATATGGAAAAATCTGTTTTGCTTACCATTGAAAATTTATAAAGTACAAAAGGAGAGGCAAATGACAACTATTATAATTGAAAACCAATCTGGAGAATTGAATAAGCAATTTACAATGCTTAATTTTCCTAGTAAAGCTGAGTTAAAGAACAAACATAATTTTTATGAAACAAATGAAAAATTAATTCCAGAAGTAGATTTTTCATTGATTGCAAGTGCATTTATTAGTTGGGTACATAGAATGTCAGGAGAAGAGGAAGTAAGCTTAGACTTGTACACTACTTCTTATCATCCAATTTCCATTTCATTTTCTACTGATACAACAGTAGATGATATATTAGAGAAGGTAACAGAAGCATTGTCTAAGAAAGGTTTACAATCGCCTTCTCATGATCTATTAGTTTCACAAAATGTTGATATAAATCACCAGGCATCTATCGCATTATTATTGACTTCTACTGGTTTTAAATTAGCAGGTTTAGAAGCCATTATTAACAGTAGTTATGAAAACCGATACTTAACATGCCTTGCAAATTTAATAGTAGACATTTCAAATAATGCTAATCAATATGTTTTAGATTTAAATATGCTTACATCTGAAGAGTTCCATCTTTGGAAGCAGTTAAACTCTCGAAAAAAGGAATATCCGAAAGGTGAAGTTTTCCATCAAATCTTTTCGAAAACAGCAAGTGAATATTTATCTAAAAAAGCAATATCTACATACGATGATTCCATCAGTTTTATCGATTTAGAACATAGATCAAATATGGTTGCCAATGGATTAATTGCTAAAGGGGTAAAACGAGGAGATCGATTAGCTGTATTCATGGATCGAAGCATCGATATGATTGTCGCTATGCTCGGAGTTATGAAGGCTGGAGCAGTATATGTTCCCCTTAGTTTAGACAATCCAAAAGAACGAAATAATTACATTGTTCAAGATATACAAGGTAAGTTTTTAATTACAAGTTCGCTTTATTCAAATCGTTTAGAAGAGTTTGAGGAAACGAATGTTGAATTATTTTTCATCGATCATTTAAATACTTCTTCATCGAAACCAGAAGTGGATATGTCACCTAACGATATTGCCTATATCATTTATACATCTGGTTCTACTGGGAAACCAAAGGGAGTACAAGTTAGTCACCGTAGCATCGTTGGGTTTGGTTACTCTATGCTAGATGACTTAGCGATCACATCAAATGATGTCATAGGCCAGTTTAATGCGATGTCCTTTGATGCATCATTCCTTGAAGTTTGCCCTATGATTTTTACCGGGGCGCAAGTGTATATTTTAACAAAAGAAGAGCGCTTAGATGTATCAGCTTTCTCAAAGGCTATTGAACGTCAAGGAATCAGTTATACAACTGCATTTCCTGTAGGAATTGTAAAACAGTATGCCTTATATGCGTCAGAGGAAGAAGTAGAAGTTTTTCGTAAGTATTTAAAAGTTTTTGGTGCTGGCGGAGCATCATTCTCTGGTGAAGTAGCACGTCTTTTCCAAAATAAATTTATCGATGTACCCTTTGCAAATATATATGGACCAACAGAAGCAACAGTTTCAGCCTCCGTTAATATAGTCCGAGATACAGTGCCTGAACATTGTGTAAATATTCCAATCGGGAAACCTTTAACAAATTATGAATTTTATGTTGTAAATGAAAGAAATCAATTAGCTCCTATTGGGGTAGAAGGTGAGCTTCTAATTGCTACAGATTACTTAGCAGACGGATACTTAAATTTACCTGATAAGACGGCGCAATCCTTTTTCAAATTTCGGTATTCTGACAAATTAGCTTATCATACAGGTGATAGTGCAAAGCTACTAGAAGACGGCACAATCGAATTAATAGGCCGACGAGACAATCAGGTGAAAGTTAGAGGTTATCGAATTGAATTAGGGGAAGTAGAAGATAAATTTTTAGGAATTGAAGAAGTTGAAACTGGTGCGGTAGTAGTAAAAGAACTAGATGGGGAAAATACTTTAGTCGCTTATTACAAAGTAAAAGAAGGTGCTTCGTTAACTTCAAAAACGATTTTAGATGAGTTAAAAAATAAATTAGCGAAATATATGCTACCTACGCATTTCATTGAGTTAGAAGAAATGCCATTATCACCAAATAGTAAAATAGATCGAAACTATTTAACGAAGCTACCTTTAGATGTTGAAACTTCCTCTACTGAAATGGTATCGCCATGTAAAGGTGGAAAACCAATTAATTCTATAGAAAAAAGACTTGCAGAAGTTTGGCAAGAAACGCTCCACATAAACAATATAGGGAGAGAAGATCATTTCTTTGAAATTGGCGGACATTCTTTAAAAGTTTTAGAAATGTTAACGAAGTTGAAAAAAGATTTCCCAATGTTAAAAATCAATGATTTCTTTAAATATCCGACGATTAAAGAATTGGCCACTGTTATTGAAGAGGAACAAAATAAAACAGATGAAACGGAACAATTAAATAGTTTTGAGCAGTTAAAAGTGACAGAACTATATGAGCATCCTAAAAAATTATCGACTTCATTACCAACTAAATTAAATAAACAGTCGGATATATTGCTAACGGGAGCTACTGGTTATTTAGGTGCGCATATTTTAATCGACTTATTAAAATATTCAGATGTTACGATTTATCCATTGGTTCGCGCTTCTTCAATATTAGAAGGGCATCATCGTATTAAAGAAACATTAGATCATTTTACTTCTAATGATTTCTACACAAAATACAATGTACAAAATCGCATTAATATTCTTTTAGGTGATTTTACAAAAGAGGATTTAGGACTATCACAAAAAGATATGGAGATCGTTCAATCAAAGGTAAATGCAATTATTCATTGTGGTGCAGATGTACGCCATTTTGGTTCTGAAGAGGAATTCAAAAAAACAAATATATTTAGTACAAAAAATTTATTACGATTAGCAAAAAAATTATCAAATGCTCGTTTCCATTTTATTTCAACAATTGGTATTCCAGAAGATTTAGCATTAAAAGGACATTGGGATAATTTCTTAGAGCAGCAAGACATTGCGAATGCACCAAAAGTTAGCAATTTATATACGAATAGCAAATTGGAGTCTGAAAAATTAATCGAACAATATTATAAGGAAGGTTTGCCAGTAACCATTTTCCGCCCAGGAAATGTAAGCTGTCAGGCCGATACAGGTATCTTCCAAAAAAATATTGATTCAAATGCAGTGTATCGTATGTTAAAAAGTTTTATTTTATTTGGTAAAGCACCAAATGTGGACTATAACCTTGATTTTACAATGGTAGATTATGCAAGTCGTGCAATTACACATATTTTATTATTAGATGATGCTGTAGGTGGGGTTTATCACATTTGTAATCCTGTAAATGTTCCGTATAAAGAAGTCATTGCTGCATTAAACACCTATGGCTATTCAATCGACTTAATACCTCAACAACAGTTCGAGTCTTTCTTATACTCTGATGAGGATAAAGATGCGGAAGGTTTAGCGTTAGCAATTGCAGGTCTTGAAGGAGATGGGGCAAAGGATTCGCCATTATCATACCATTGTCCAAATACCCTCGATATGTTAAAAGGTTCAGATATCGTTTGTCCTTTACCTAACGAAGCATTTATCCATCGTATGTTAGATTATGCAGTTAAGATTGGATATTTTAATAAGCCATCCAATGAAAACGCATAGTGTTAAAGTATACCAAATAAAGCTTAGTTATAATGCTATATATTATCAAACTTTATTTCAGTCATTAAATGATTTAGAGGGAAACTATTTAAAAAAATACAAAGATTTTAATAGACGTTATGAGTCGTTAATTGCATTAATGGTAAGTAAATATATAGCAAAAAAAGAGGGCTTTAAGCCTAAAACATTTTTGCATAATCAACAAGGAAAACCGATATTAGAAGGTTTTGATGGTGCGATTTCGGTTGCACATATAGATGGCTATGTTGTAGTAGCAATATCCAATTCTCTGCATCAGCTAGGGATTGATATAGAGTACTATGTACCGTCAAATGTAGATTATAGTGTATTCATGACACGAAACGAACAGTTGCTACAAATAGAAGGGCTAACTGAAATAGAGAAAGTAACTACATTGTGGACTTTAAAAGAAGCCTACGTGAAATACAAAGGTACTGGATTTTTACTTGATCCTCTTAATCTGGAGTTTATGTATCGAGATAAAAATTGGTATATTCAGCAACAACAACTTTATGCTTACTCTTTTAAGATGCAATCAGATCGAGTGCTCTCTTTAGTGGCTGATCAACCAATCTCCATCATATGGTCTGGGATCGAAGAACAGTCTTTACTAAATGGAACTCTTACACATTTAAAATAAAGTTTGCAAACTAGTATGGCAGATTGATTGGTCGATATACGATTGATTAATCTGCCTTTTTGTATTGTTTCGACATCGAATAGAGATTAAAAGAGAAAAGAAATTGACAATTTGTAAAAATTTTTAGAAATTACTGAAAAAAGTTCTAAACTATTTATTAAATGCATATAATGAATGGCTTTAGTTTTTAAAAGAATTTGTAAACGTAATTTATTGAATGGACAAGTTGTTTAACATACCTTTACTTCTAAACTACAGAAACGAATAATAAACCTATTTCTTCAAGATAAAAGCATCCAGTAGTAATACGAAAGCCCTTTATGAAAGTGAAGACTTAAGTCAATTTATAACTGAACAAAAAGAGTAATCAATTTGTTCGTTAAATAAATAATAGGGGGAAAATAGATGTGTAAAAATAAAAAGGTTTATGTACTAGATACGGGCACGATGAAAATGGATAAAAATTATATGATTGCGATGCACAATCCCGCAACGCTCGATAATCCTAATCCACCTGCAGAATTTGTAGAGTTTCCAGTTTATGCAGTGTTAATTGATCATCCAGAAGGAAAAATTTTATTCGACACAGGTTGTAATCCAGATGGTATGGGTGAAAATGGGCGCTGGCCTAAAGGAATACAAAAAGCTTTCCCAGCATTTGCAAGCGAAGAATGTTACTTAATTAATCGTTTAGAGCAATTAAAAGTAAGTTCAAAAGATATTAAGTATGTTGTAGCATCTCATCTTCACCTAGATCATGCAGGCTGTTTAGAATTATTTACAAATGCTGAAATTATTGTTCACGATTCAGAGTTGTCGAATGTAATGAAAACGTTTGCGATGACAAGAGATATGGGCGCTTACATTTGGGGCGACGTAATGGCTTGGATTAAAAATGAGCTTAGATGGCGTACGATTAAACCTCATGAGAAAGAGGTTGAGCTCGTTGAAGGTATTAAAATTATCAACTTTGGACCAGGACATGCTTACGGATTGTTAGGTCTTCATATTGAATTACCAGGTACAGGAAATCTTCTATTGGCATCAGATGCTTTATATACAGCTGAAAGTTTTGGGCCTCCTGTTAAGCCACCTGGTATATTATACGATTCAGTAGGCTATAACGCGAGTGTTGAACTAATACGTAAATTTGCAAAAGAAAATAATTCGACAATTTGGTACGGACATGATTCAGAGCAATTTAAAACGTTTATTAAATCAACAGAAGGTTATTACGAATAAAATGATGACCCTAAGGCGCACTGTCTTAGGGCGTTTTTCACAAAATTTTTAGGAGGTATTATTTTGCTGCAACACGGTTCGTTTATCGGTGATGAGGAATTACTTAATGGCGAGCGAAAAAAGATTGAAGTACGCAATCCTTATAACCATGATTTGATCGGTGAAATTTTTTGTGCAACGAAAGAAGAAGTAATATTGGCAGTTGAAAAAGCCCATGAAGTTTTTCAAAATACGATGAAAAATATGCCTGCCTATCAAAGAAGCAAAATATTACAAAAGGCTACTATTTTACTAGAAGAACAAAGTGAAGTCTTTGCTCGATTACTTGTAAAAGAAGCAGGTAAACCAATCGTTGAAGCACGTGGAGAAGTAATGAGAGCAATTCAAGTTCTCCAGTTTGCTGCTGAAGGAGCCAAAAATTTAAATGGCGAACAAATTGTGTTAGATAATGCCATTGGCGGAGAATCTCAACTAGATTTTTCAAAAAGAGTACCAATTGGCGTAATCGCGGCCATTACACCATTTAATTTCCCGTTAAATCTCGTTTTACACAAAGTTGCACCAGCTATTGCAACAGGAAATACGATTGTATTAAAACCAGCGAAAAAACTCCTTTTTCATCCATTGCATTATTTAAGTTGTTAAAAGAAGCGGGGTTACCTTCCGGAGCGCTCAATATTGTCAATGGACCAGGTGTTGATTTAGTTGAGACATTAGTAACGAACCCACTAGTAAAAAAGGTAACGTTTACAGGTAGTGGAGCTGTTGGTTGGAAAATTCAAGACATGGCAAAAGGGAAGAAAGTAACTTTAGAGCTTGGATCAAATGCCCCTAACATTATTTTTGAAGATGCCGATTTAGACAATGCAATTCAGTCGATTTTAATGGGTGGATATACATTTGCAGGACAAGCTTGTGTTTCGTCCTAACGAATCTATGTGCATCAATCAGTTTATGAAACATTTTTAAATAGAATAGTAGATAAAGTTAAAAATTTAAACATCGGAGATCCTCTTGATGAAAAAACTCAGCTAGGGCCAATGATTACAGAAGAAGCAGCTAGTCGAGCCGAACATTGGGTTCATGAAGCCGTCAAACAAGGTGCAATCATTCGAACAGGTGGAAATAGAAGAGGAACGTTATTTGAACCGACTGTTATTGATAATGTGACACCAACGATGAAAGTCGTATGTGCAGAAGTATTCGCACCAATTATTGTTGTCATTCCATTTACAAATGAAGAAGAAGTAATTAAACAGGCAAACGATTCGGAATATGGCCTTCAAGCAGGTGTTTTTACGACTGATATTAATCGAGCATTAAAAATTGCGGATCGCTTGGAAATGGGGGGTGTTTGGATAAATGAAGTGTCTGTCAAACGCTACGACCACATTCCTTATGGAGGCGTAAAACAAAGTGGAATCGGAAAAGAAGCCATTTATTACGCTATACAGGAAATGACGGACATTAAATTTATTGGAATTAAAATATTACAATAAAGGGGATATGAAACAATGAAAATTAAATCAGCTATATTACGTTCTTCTGGAGTAGAGCATCCTTATGCGAAAAGTAAACCGATTCAAATTGAAACGGTAGAACTTGATCCTCCTCAAACAGGGGAAGTGCTTGTCAAAATAAAAGCAGCAAGTCTTTGCCATTCAGATTTGTCTGTAATTAATGGCAGTCGTCCTCGTCCCCTTCCAATGGCACTAGGTCATGAAGCATCTGGCGTCATTGAACAGGTTGGGGAAGGGGTAACGAACTTCGCACCGGGGGATAAAGTAATTTGTGTGTTTGTACCTAGCTGCGGTCATTGTATTCCGTGTTCAGAAGGACGTCCTGCACTTTGTGAGCCAGGAGCAGAGGCAAATGGAGCCGGTACATTATTAGGTGGTGGCATTCGAATTCATTCTGAAACGGAAGATATCGGACATCACGTTGGTGTATCTGCTTTTTCTGATTATGTCGTTGTATCAGAAAATTCCCTTGTAAAAGCGGAAGAAGATTTACCATTTGAAAAACTAGCACTATTTGGCTGCGCGGTAATTACAGGTGTTGGAGCAGTTGTTAACACTGCCAATATTAAACTTGGTAGTACTGTTGCGGTAGTTGGTTTAGGTGGAATCGGTTTAAGTGCATTATTAGGAGCGATTGCTTCAGGGGCACGTGAAATTATCGCTATTGATATAAATGACAACAAATTAAAACAAGCAAAAGAATTAGGAGCTACTGCTGTATTTAATTCAAAAGATCCGGATGTAGTCGAACAAGTAAAGGCGTACACAAATGGCGGAGTCGATTATGCATTTGAAACTGCTGGAGTAGTACCTGCGATGGACGTTGCTTATGCTATTACAAAACGTGGCGGTACAACGACAACGACAGGATTACCTCACCCAGAACATAAATTCGCCTTCCCATATGTATCCTTAACAGCGGAAGAAAAAACGCTAAAAGGATCTTATGTTGGTAGTTGTGTACCAAAACGTGATATTCCTCGCTTTATTCATATGATGAAGCAAGGTCGATTACCAGTAGATAAACTATTATCTAATATTATTTCGTTAGAAGATATTAATGAAGGGTTTGATTTACTAGCAAAAGGCGACTCTTCACGAATTATTATTAAAATGGACTGAGGTGTTGTTTCTTGATTAGTAAACAAATCGCACAATATGTTACAGCTCTTTCTTATGAACAACTGCCAGCTGAAGTTGTAGATTTTACAAAGTTGTGTATTTTAGATTATTTTACTCTTTAATTAAAGGTCAAGATGCTCGTCCTGTTCAGATTATGAGTGAAGTTGTACAACAGCTTGGTGGATTACCACAAGCAACGACGATTACAGGTTTAAAAACAAATGTTGCAAATGCGGCCTTTGTAAACGGCGGTGCTAGTCACGTTATTGAATTAGATGACATTCATAAAGCATCGATTGTTCATGCAGCAACGGTCATTATGCCTGCAGCAATCGCTATTGGGGAATGGAAGCAACTTTCTGGTAAAGAGTTAATTACAGCTATTGTCGCCGGTTATGAAATTGCATATCGAGTGGGAGAAACGGTGTCTCCTTCTCATTATTATTATTTTCATAATACAGCTACATGTGGAACGTTCGGTGCTACAATTGCTGTTGCAAAACTATTAAATTTATCAGAAAATCAAATAATCGAAGCGTTAGGATCTGCTGGAACACAAGCAGCAGGTTTATGGGAGTTTATCGAGGACGGGGCAATGAGTAAGCAGCTCCATCCTGGAAAAGCCGCAATGCATGGTGTGTTAAGCTGTTTTCTAGCGGAAAAAGATTTACTGGTGCGAAGCAAATCTTTGAAGGACGAAGAGGGTTTTTCGAAGCGATGGCAGATAAGTATGATCAATCAAAAATGATAATTGGGCTTGGTGAACAATTTAAAATTATAGAAAATTCCTTTAAAGTTCACGCCTCATGTCGTCATACTCATTCTGTCATGGATTTACTAGTAAATTATTATAAGGAAACGGATGTTCGTGACCTAACAGCCATCGATAAAATCGAAATTGGAACGTATGAGGTTGCTTTAAACATTACAAACGATCCAAATCCAAATACAATCTATGCGGCGAAATTCAGCTTGCAATTTTGTGCTGCATTAGCTCTTCTAACAGGTTCTGGTGGATACGACAGCTTTAATGAAAATACACTACAGGACTTTTCTATTAGAGAGCTAATGAAAAAAGTTGAAGTATATGTTCATGAAGAAATTGATAATGCCTACCCGATCGAATGGGGAGCAACGATTAAAATTTATTGGAATGACGGTCAAATTGACGAAATAACTAGTCAATATCCAGTTGGTGACCCTGAAAATCCAGTAAGTGAAGAAGGTTTAATAGAAAAATTCCATGGGTTAGCAAGTATTTATAGTAAAAGTCAAAGAGATAAAATCGTAGAAATTATTTTAAATCTCGATGAATATAATACGAGTGATTTAATGAATGCAATCTCTAGCAAATAGTTAATAAATTGTAAAATCTACTGTCGAATTTTTGACTCGTCAGTAGGTTTTTTTATGTATTCATGTATCCCCATGTTTGTATCGGCTTGTTCATAGTATAATGGAAATAATAATAAGATAGTGAGGTAAACTATGTTACAACAAGCAAGACAAGTTTTAAAACAATATTTCGGCTATGATTCCTTTCGAATTGGGCAAGAGCAAGTAATACAAAATGTATTAGAAGGTAGTGATACGTTATGTGTTATGCCAACTGGTGGTGGGAAATCTGTATGTTATCAAATTCCTGCGCTCTGTTCTGAAGGCACAACAATTGTTATTTCTCCACTGATCTCCTTAATGAAGGATCAAGTGGATATTTTACGTTCTAACGGAATTCCAGCTGCTTTTATTAATAGTTCATTAACATATAGTCAAATCGAACAAACAATGCAAGATGTTCACAATGGATTCATCAAACTTCTTTATATTGCACCGGAACGACTTGAAAATGAATCATTTCGGCTTGAGCTATCCGGTTTAAATGTCCCGTTTGTTGCAATTGATGAAGCCCATTGTATATCTCAATGGGGACATGATTTTAGACCAAGCTATCGAGTCATTTCGACACTCGTATCTTTATGGAGTAAAAAGCCAACGATTATTGCATTAACAGCAACCGCAACTCCTTCCGTCATCGATGATATTTGTTCCTTGTTAGCAATCTATGAAAAGAACGTTTACATAACTGGTTTTTCCCGCGATAATTTATCATTTAAAGTGTTAGTCGGTGTTGATAAAGATAAATATGTTAAGAAATACATCCAAAGCTATCCAAATGAAACAGGTATCATTTATGCTGCAACGAGAAAATCGGTAGAAAGTGTTTATGAAATGTTACTAAAATCAGGGGTTCGGGTTGCAAAATATCATGCCGGTATGAGTGAAATCGAGAGAACTAATGAGCAAAATCGTTTCTTAAATGATGAAGTTCAAATCATTGTTGCGACAAATGCATTTGGAATGGGGATAAATAAAACGAATGTTCGCTTCGTCATTCATTATCAAATGCCAAGAAATATGGAAAGTTATTATCAAGAAGCAGGTCGAGCAGGAAGAGATGGCTTACCGAGTGAATGTATTTTGCTGTATAGCTCAGTAGATGAGCAAACTCAACGTTTTTTAATTGATCAATCACTAGACCGTTCACGCATTCCATTTGAATTGAAAAAGTTACAAACAATGGTCGATTATTGTCATACAGAGCATTGTTTACAAGCCTATATTGTTGAATATTTCGGGGAAAATGCCGCTCAAGAATGTGGGCAATGTGGCAATTGTATTGATGAACGTCCGAAAACAGATGTAACAGAGGAGACGCAAAAAATTTTATCCTGCGTTGTCCGAATGGGGCAAAAATTTGGTAAGACGTTAACTGCCGATGTATTAGCTGGTGCCAGAAACAAAAAGGTTATAGAGTTTAAACATTTATCAACCTATGGCATATTAAAGCCGATGTCTTCTAAAGAAGTATCAAGATTTATCGAATTTCTAATCGCTGAAAAGCTTTTAGCCGTTAAACCAGGTCAATACCCAACAATTTACGTTTCCGAAAAAGGAAAAGAAGTGTTGATGGGGGATAGGAAAGTATTTAGACGACTAAGTGAAGAGCCGAAAGTCGTAATAAAAGATGATCCTTTATTTGAGCATTTGCGTAAACTCCGAAAGCAAATTGCTGATCAAGAAAGTGTACCACCATTTGTTGTCTTTTCTGATAAAACATTACGAGATATGTGTGATAAGAAGCCTACGAGTGACGAACAGTTTTTAGAAATTAGTGGAGTAGGGCAAAACAAATTGGAAAAGTATGGTGAAAAATTTATTTCAGCTATAAGAGAGTTTGTTTAAATATTATATTTTTGTAGCAGGGCGATTCTAAATGAATTTGACCCTGCTTTTTATATTCAATGGATTTGTACTATATAAATATTCTATTCTTTAATTTTTATAAAATTTTAGAATTTTTCGTATTTATTAGAATAATCCATCCTTTTCGAGCATAAAAAGTAGAATAAAAGATTGTTCACTCTATTGAAGTAAGCGATTTCTTGGAAACTGCGTTTTATAATATCAAACGGAATAATTTTTATACTTTTATTAATTTCAAAAAAGGCAATATGTAAGCGTTTACAAACTGGCTATACATATTTATTTAAAAAGGGGGAGTAAAGATGAGAATTAAAGATACGGTTGATCGCGTTCCTGGAGGTTTAATGATCATTCCATTGTTTTTAGGGGCTTTAATCAATACTGTCGATCAATTACATTTGCCTTTTCTTATGGAGTTTTTAAAATCAATTGGTGTTGCACCGACAGCAGATGGTCATTATGAATTTTTAAGAATCGGAGGATTTTCAGAGGCGTTATTTAAAAATGGGGCAAATACGTTGTGCGCCCTCTTCTTATTTTGTGCTGGTAGCCAAATGAATTTGCGAGTTGGAGGAATCGCTCTAAAAAAAGGTGTCATTTTAACAACATCTAAATATGCTGCGGGGATTACGATCGGTTTCCTATGGGGAGCATTATCAGACCCTGTAACTGGCTTCCTTGGCTTATCAACAATGGCGATTATTGCAGCAATGACAAATGGTAATGGTGGTATGTATGCCGCTTTAACAGGACAGTATGGAAATCGCTCAGATGTTGGAGCTACTGCAGTCCTTTCTTTAAATGATGGACCATTCTTTACATTGATGGCATTAGGTATGATGGGTTCACAATTCCCAATCATTGCTTTTGTTGCAGTTCTTTTACCAATAGCTATTGGGATGTTATTAGGAAATCTTGACCCTAAAGTTCGAGATTTTTTAAAACCTGCTGAGAATGTTGTTATACCATTTTTCGCATTCGCATTAGGTGCCAATATGAATTTAAAGAACTTCTTTAATTCTGAAGTTGTATTAGCAGGTATTGTGCTTGCTTTAATGACAGTATTAATATCTGGTGGCTTTATGGTACTAGCCTTTAAAATTTTTAGACAAAAAAGCTTTATCGCACCTTGGGCTGAAGCTTCAACGGCCGGTAATGCAGTAGCGACTCCAGCAGCAATTGCCGCAGCCGCAACTGTTGCAGCTGGAACAGGATTAATGACTGCCGCCGAGGCGCAAATTTATCAAGATCTTGTCGCAATTGCTACCGCGCAAATTTCAGTAGCAACAATTTCAACAGCTGTATTAGTACCATTTTCAGTAATATTAGCTGATAAATATCAAAGAAAAAGAGGAATTGATGGAACATTAGAAGATGATGAATTGCGAAAATCATTGGAAAAACATAAGGAGATATCTACAATACCGGATCGAGAATTAGGAGGAGTTCAAGGTGATTAATACATTTAAAGGGTATGTTCGCGAAGACCGTTCAGTAGGTACACGAAATTATATTGGCGTCGTTTCTACAGTTGTATGCTCAAGTGTTGTTACAAGAGATATTGCGAAAACAATACCCGAAGGAATACCTGTCGTTCATGCAAATGGCTGTGCTCAATTAGGAGATGACTTTAAATTAACGAAAAATACATTAAAAGGAGTTGTCGCAAATCCAAACATATATGCGTCACTCTTAGTAGGTTTAGGATGTGAAACAAATCAAGTTTCAATTCTATTAAATGAAACGATTGATTCAAAGCCGAAAGCAGGTTTTAGCATTCAGCAATTGGCCGGTGGAACGAATACGTTACAAGAAGGTTCGAAAATTGTTCGTGAATGGTCACATAAATTGAAAGAACTACAACGAACAGAAGTACCTATTTCTAATTTAAAAGTCGGTATACTTCCGATTGATTTAACAATTGAGGATTATAATTTTGCTTCTAAAACAATTTCAACAGTTATTCAATCATTCGTTCAACAAAATTCCACTGTCGTAGTAGGGATGAGCGATAAAATGGAACGAGTATTAGATCAAGTTCAACATCAAGGAATTAACGAAGAGGTACAACAACAATTACGAACAATTAGCTCAAGTAAAACAAGGCAAACTTGGGATAAAGTTAATCCAAATGAGAGTGACTATTTGCAATATAATGAATCAGATTTTGCTTTAGGAAAAGCTGAGCTGGAATTAATTAAAAATATTCCAATTCAATCCGTACTTAAATATGCTGAAATACCTAAGCAAAGTGGCCTTAATTTAGCTATGATGCCAAACAATGTAATTGAAAGTGCTTCAAATTTAGTGGCAAGTGGCTGTAATTTAATTATCTTTTTAACAAATCGTTCTATTTTTACTGGCACAATCGCTGTACCATGTATGACTGTTGGAATTGAACAAAGTGAAGGTTTGCATGGTGAAATGATTGATTATGTATTAAATGCTGATTCAACTCCTAATGACATATTACAAAAAATAGAAGAAGTTGCTTCAGGTACACTAACAAAATTAGAAGCGTATAAACTAGAAGAATTCGCAATTTCCCATATTGGAACAACATTTTAAACGAATTACTGGAAAGGAGAGGGACATGTTGAAAGTAAATAATGCGATTAAATTACATCCGTCTGACAATGTTGTTGTTGCACTTGATACTTTAGAAGTTGGTGAGAAAGTTTTTATTGAAGATATTGGTTTAGTTCAACAAGTGAAAAATAAAATTCCATATGGTCATAAAGTATGTATTGAAGAAATTAAAAAAGACGAGAAAATATTGAAATACGGGGAATGCATGGGGATTGCGACAGAAGATATTAAAGTAGGTGAACATGTTCATGTACATAATGTACGTGGATTAAAAGAATCGGAACGCCTAGTATCTGTTGCAGACTATGCTTAGAGGAGAGTTATACTATGAAAACTTTTAAAGGATATAAACGACCAAATGGAAACTTTGGTGTCCGTAACCATGTAATTGTCATTAATACAGTTGGTGAACTTGCAGGAGTTGCCAATAAGTTAGCGGACTTAGTACCAGGTGTAGTACCAGTTATCCAACAAGGAGGTACCTCCCAATTCCCTGAAGACTCGATGCAAACAGTTCGGACGATTAAGGGAACTGTAGGTCATCCAAATGTAAAGGCTGCACTAATATTAGGTATGGGGGAAGATGATTTTGCTGAGGATGTCGCGGCACAGCTTAGAGAAGAAAACTGTAGAGTCGAAGCGATTGTCCTCAATAAAAACACTTCAATTGAAAACGTGTTTATAGACGGTAAAGCTTGGCTACAAAAAGAATATGAAGAAAGTCTAAAAGATGTAAGGGTAGATGTTCCGATTACAGAGCTTACAATCGGATTGGAATGCGGCGGATCTGATGCTTGGTCAGGAATAACAGCAAACCCAGCAATCGGTGTATGCTCAGATTTAATTGTTGATGATGGAGCAACAAGTATTCTTGCAGAGACGACAGAAGCAATTGGTGCCGAACATATTTTAGCGAGACGTGCGGTAAATGAACAAGTTGCTAAAGATTTTTTAACGATTGTCAAAAATTATGAAAACCGTATATTAGACACTGGAGAAGATATTCGTTCTGCAAATCCAACTCCAGGGAATATGGTAGGTGGTCTTACTACATTAGAAGAGAAATCTCTCGGTTGTATTAAAAAAGGTGGAAATGCACCATTACAACAGGTGGTAAAATATGCAGAAAAGCCTTCAACAAAAGGATTTGTTTTTATGGATACACCAGGATACGATGTAGAGTCTGTAGCAGGATTGGCAGCTGGCGGATCTCAAATTGTACTATTTTCCACTGGTAAAGGTTCTCCTACTGGGTCTCCAATCGTACCTATAATAAAAATTGGAACAAACCCAAAACTATACGAAAGAATGTCTGAGCATATCGACGTAAACGCAGGCACAATCGTAGAAGGGAAAAAATCTTTACAAGACGTTGGAGAAGAAATTTACAACTTAATTTTTGATGTTGCAAACGGAGAAAAAACAAAAGCAGAACAACATCGCAATCAAGAATTTGCTATTTGGCGACTTGCACAAAGCATTTAAGGATGTTTATTGTTTTAGTTTTGATAGGTAAATTATAATTAGATTTTAAAAGAAAAGACATTACATCTTTTATGTATTTAAATTATGTAATGTCTTTTTATTTATGTATGTGTATTTTAATGATTGATCATTACTTATATGATAATTAAATGTTTATTTCCATAATTTACTTTGTTTAAAAATGTGCATTTAAAATATACTAACAACACTGATAAATAAATAATAATTTATCAGCAAATACTCTTAGAGGAGGCAATTAATATGTCAAACAACAATAACGGTAACCGTAATAAACTTGCTGTACCTGGTGCTGAACAAGCATTAGAACAAATGAAGTATGAAATTGCATCTGAATTCGGAGTAAACCTTGGAGGAGAAACTTCTTCAAGAGCTAATGGTTCAGTAGGTGGCGAAATTACAAAACGCCTTGTACAAATGGCAGAAAGTCAATTACGCGGCCGCCAATAATTTAGTAAAAATATCATAAGTAAAGAAAAGCCCTCTTTCTTAAAAGAAAGAGGGTTTTTTGATGGGCTAATTTTAAGTTTTTGCGGTTTAATTGTAGGCAAAAAAGCAAATATAGCATTCCTGTTTCAAATGGACCTTGTTGTAAAGCTTTAATTTCATTTTCGAAAAGCTCTCATAAATCGAGGTTTGGCTCTCTTCTAAAGTGTTCTTTTTATAGTTAGTTTTGTTCCTTTTTCTACCTTGTTAAAAATATAAAAATCAAATTGAATAACAAATATGTTGGCTAATTTTATGAAACAATTTCATGTAGTTGAATTTTCAACTACTCTAGATAAGAATGCTATGCTGAATTCCTTTTCAATTGGAGAAACCCTTATTTTAAATGAAGGAATGTTAATTGCCATTCCATATTTCGGTGATATTTACAGTATGATTGTTACTCTAGAAAGTGAAGACGGATTAGTGGATGGAATTGATGCTTCTCATATTTTAAGTATGTTAGTTATCTTTGATTGGTATATGACCGATTCGGAGTATGTTGAGTATGGAGAAGTTGATGTGACACTAGAGAATACACTATCTGATAAACCTGAGCAAAAATCTGATAATGTTGAAATTGGTAAAAACTGATAAATTAGACAGTGAATATTTTTATGTTATAATGAAGATAGAAATTTAAGTAAGGGGGATGCTAAAATATGAAAAAAAGAGTTGTAATTGTCACTGGCAAGTCATCATCAGTAAAAAAAGGCAGAGTGAAAACAAGAACAGCATCCAATGAGTCCTTAAAGCCAAAAACACGTATACCAGTAACAAAAGGGTTTAATGAGGTACTGTCTGCTAATGATAAAGCTGTTGAACTAACTTATACAAGATAAAAATATGCATTCTTAATAAAAGCGAGAAATTGATAAGATTCTCGCTTTTTTGATACATAAAAAATAGACCATCTGTATAGAATTTGTAAAAGAAATATACGGGAGGAGAAAAGGTGGGATTAAAGAGAACAATCAAGAGAAAAACGAAACATCCTCTTACGATAGTAACGAATTTTGGATTTGAGAAAATTATAAAGAAAATTGATCATGCAATCACTTTGTTAGAAAAAAATAAACTGTAACTAATAATTAGTAGTTTCTTAAACCACAAAAAATATTTTAAAACAAGAGCCGATAAGTCCAATAAATAACTTATCGGCTAATTTTATTTAACAATTAGTTCGTTTTCCAATATTACTAATGAATTCATCATGGCGGATTTTACGCGGTCATCTTTTAATTTTTTCTTATCTTTTGCTTCATTTAACTTTTTTGGATAAACATATTAACTACTCGAGAGATACGTTCACTTTAAATTATTGATGCAATAATTAAAAAAATGTATTGACCTGGAAAAAACCATAATATATACTATGTTTATTAAATTAATAGGAATTAAATTTTTGCCTACTAGACAAACTAGCGGCTTCGTTCAATAAACGAAGCCGCTTTTTGTTTTTTTATAGGTAATTAAAAAGGAGGGAAACTTTTAAAATACGAATTAGATGATTTTACAAATTATAAGTGAAGTTGCTACCGGATCACAAACAACTTTAATTAAAGAATTTTACTCATTAAACCAACTAAAAACATAAGAAAAGTATTGTATTAATCAGGGCTACTCCAACTGTGAAAATAATGGGTGTTCTATTTGGTCATTTAGTTAAGGAGGCGTGAACTTGTCAGTATTAATTCAGGTAGATGAAAAGGCATTCCAAATGGATGCAACAAAAAAGGTTGTTCTTAAAGAAATTGATTTAGAAATTAAGCAAGGGGATTTTCTTACAATTATTGGACCAAGTGGATGTGGGAAAAGTACCTTATTAAAAATCATTGCAGGGCTTGATTCAGAATATCGCGGTGCTGTTGATATTAATGGTAGACAGGTTACAAAGCCTGCTATTACTCAAGGTTTTATTTTTCAAGAGCATCGTTTATTTCCTTGGTTAACTGTCGAACAAAATATAGCAGCTGACTTAAATTTAAAAGATTCTGCTGTACGTCATAAAGTCGATGAGATGATTGAAATTGTGAGATTAAAAGGCTATGAAAAGGCATATCCAAGCGAAATATCAGGGGGCATGTCTCAAAGAGTAGCGATAGCGAGAGCACTTATTCGAGACCCGGAAGTACTGCTACTTGATGAACCTTTTGGTGCGCTTGACGCCTTTACTCGTCAACACTTGCAAGATGTGTTGATTGATATTTGGCAAAAGAAAAAAATTACGATGGTGTTAGTAACTCATGATATTGATGAGTCCATTTATTTAGGCACAGATATCGCTATTCTTCGTGCAAACCCTGGCCAATTGCAAAAATTAATGCATATTGGACTTGCTTATCCAAGAAATCGTGGGGATTCATCATTCCAATATATACGTCAACAAGTATTAAAAGAGTTCGAGAAAACAGATACAGCAAATTACAAAGACGGTGAAGGCATTTAGGAATAGGAGGAATATATTATGAAATTACGATTATTTCGTTCATTTGTTTTATTAGGACTATTGATTGTATTAGCGGGTTGCTCAAGTAATGCTGAAGGTAAAGAAGATAAAAAAGAGGTAGTGAGAATTGGTATTCAGCAGTCTTTAAGTCCACTATGGATTGGGAAAGAAAATGGATGGTTTGAAGAAGCTTTTAGTGAAATAGGTGTGGATGTAGAGTGGGTGGAGTTCCAAAGTGGACCACCTCAATTTGAAGGCATTGCAGCGGGTAAACTTGATTTTACGGAAGTTGGTAATACGCCAGTAATCGGTGGGCAAGCAGCAGATGTACCTTTTAAAGAAATTGCAGTTACTGCTGACGGATATTTAGCAAATGCCATTTTAGTTCGTGATGACAGTGGTATTGAAACAGTTGCAGATTTAAAAGGAAAGAAAATTGCTGTTGCTAAAGGTAGTAGTGCATTTGGATTTTTATATCAAGTGTTAGAAAAAAATAATATTGATCCAAGTGAACTAGAGATTATTCAATTACAACCAGATGAAGCAACACCAGCATTTGAAAATGGTTCAGTGGATGCATGGAGCATTTGGGAGCCATTTATCTCTATTCAAACAATACGTAACAATGCGGAAATATTAGTGAATGGAGAAGATGTGCAGCTTTCTTCACCATCCTTTGCGGTTGCACGTCAAGGAATTATTGATGAAAAACCGGAGTATGTAGATATATTTTTAAAAGTATTTTCTCGAGCAGTAGAATGGCGTACAGAAAATAAAGAGGAAGCAGTGGAGTTTTTTGCTAAAGCTCGTGAACTAGAACCTGAAGTTGTCCAAAGTGTTATTAATAATACAAATTATTTCGTCTCACCAATAACGGAAGACTTTAATGCAGGGCAACAAAAAGTGGCAGATTTATTATATGAGCTAGGTGCGATTGATAAATCAATTAATACATCAAAAGCTTTTGACAATCAGTTTGCAGAAAAATTAAAGAAAGAGGATTAGCGGATGAATGTGGAATCTCAACAAATCTCTTATTCGAACATTGATACTACGGTAAAGAAGAAAAAGAAGCTTCCAATCTGGTTAAAAGGTTTTGTGTTACCTGGAATTGTGATTGTTCTATGGCAAACTATTTCTGGACTAGGATACGTATCTGATACAGTACTGCCTAGCCCGTTACTAATTATTCAATCTTTCATATCGCTATTAGTTAGTGGAGAATTATTTGAACATTTGAGAATAAGTATATTCCGCGCATTCATTGGGTTTTTACTAGGAGCAGGGATTGGTTTATCTCTTGGCTTAATAGTAGGATTTTCAAAACGGTCAGAAGGATATGTAGATCCAACGATGCAGATGTTACGAACAATCCCTAATTTAGCTGTAACACCACTATTTATTTTATGGTTTGGATTTGATGAATTATCAAAAATTTTACTTATCGCTTTTGCTTCATTTTTCCCGATTTACGTGAACACCTTTAACGGGATTCGTTCTGTCGATGCAAAATTATTTGATGTAGCTCGTGTATTAGAATTTAGCAAACAAAAGCAATTGACACGTCTTATTTTTCCAGCTTCACTAAGTTCGATTTTACTAGGAATTCGTTTATCGTTAGGTGCTGCTTGGTTAAGTTTAGTCGTTGCGGAGTTAATGGGATCTAGTTCAGGTGTAGGGTACTTGATTATGGACGCTCGTCAGTTCTCTCAAACAGAAAAAGTATTTGTTGGAATTATTATTTTCGGAATAGTCGGTAAACTGACAGATTCTTTTGTTAAATTATTAGAAAAGCGATTGTTAAAATGGCGAAATAGCTTTGAAGGAATTAATTAATTAATTTAAATAAATTTAAAGGAGTGTTTGAAATGGAAATTTTATGGTTTATCCCAACTCACGGTGATGGTCGATATTTAGGAACTACAAAAGGTGGACGTGAATCAACTTTCCCTTATTTAAAACAAATAGCCCAAGCAGCAGATAAATTAGGTTATGCTGGTGTATTAATTCCAACAGGGAAATCTTGCGTCGATCCTTGGGTAGTTGGCTCTGCACTTGCAACACATACTTCAAAATTAAAATTTTTAATTGCTGTTCGTCCAGGCATAACAAAACCAACTGTCGCCGCACGTATGGCAGCAACTCTTGATCAAGTATCTGATGGAAGATTATTAATTAATGTTGTGGCAGGTGGAGATCCAGTAGAGCTTGCAGGAGATGGAATATTTGCTTCTCACACTGAACGTTATGAAGAGACAGATGAATTTTTAGATATTTGGCGTAATCTCTTAGCTGGTAATAAAGTAGATTATGAAGGTAAACATTTATCAGTAAAAGGAGGAGAGCTTCTTTATCCAGGTATACAACAACCGCATCCACCTATTTATTTTGGCGGATCATCAGATGCTGGAATTAAAGTCGCTGCAAAACATTCAGATGTATATTTAACATGGGGTGAACCGATTGAAGACGTGAAGCAGAAAATTGAAAAAGTTCGTACTGCTGCTGCGAAAGAAGGACGAACTGTAAAATTCGGCATTCGATTACACGTCATTGTCCGAGAAACAGATGAAGAAGCATGGGATGCAGCAAATGAGTTAATTCAATATGTTGACGATGAAGCGATTAAAAAAGCGCAATCTGTGTTCAGTCGTTATGATTCCGTAGGGCAAAAAAATATGGCAAAACTCCATAATGGGGATCGAAGTAAACTTGAAATTAGTCCAAATCTTTGGGCGGGAGTTGGTTTAGTTCGAGGCGGTGCAGGTACAGCACTTGTTGGTAGTGGTGAAACAGTTGCACAACGTATTCGTGAATACCAAGAGATTGGTATTGAAACATTTGTTTTCTCAGGCTATCCACATTTAGAAGAATCCTATCGATTTGCGGAGCTTGTTTTCCCATTACTAGGCTATCATCAAAATGAAAGTAAAGGCAAGAAAGCCCCAGTAGGTGAGGTAGTAGGTAATGAAATTCGACCAGTTGATTTAGCAAAGGCGTAAAAATTCAAACTTACCTTTTTTCACATAAAAGCCGACAAGTCCAGTAAATAACTTGTCGGCTAATTTTACTATTTGTTTTTATTATTTACATACATTAATTTAACAAGTTTTGCGATAATAACAATGAACATTATTACTAGAAAAAGTGCAGAAACCTTAAATGACCAATGTTCTCTAACAATAACCTGATAAATCATTAAACAAGTTATGATAATAATCCCAGTAAGACTTAATATTTGTCTCAATATGAAAAACTCCTAACATTGTAACTATGTTCGTGTAACAGTAACAGGTATATCATTAAAAGCATTAATAGCACCATTATAGTCCCACAACCAATATCCAGCGTTCAAAATAATGTTAGCTGGTACAGCGAACTTTCTTAAAAATGTAATGATATCTCATTGATCAACCTTTAAACTCTTTTTCAATTAACATTACTTCCTCGAAAAGTTTTAGTTCATATGTGGATTTCCATTTAAATTTTTACACATATGTTCATATTGATGGCCACTAATCACTATATCAGCAAGCTTCTTGTATCCTAAACTAGAATATAACTTTTTCGCTTTCGGATTGGCCAAATCTACATTTAGACCTATCGTATGATAACCTGCCCTCATTGCTGTTTGACTCATCTCGTTAAGTAAAGCAGAACCAATGCCTAATCCTCTAAACTTTTGGTTTACGACGACGGAATCTATATACCATTCATCTGGAAGTGTCTCTTTATCAATAAATAAATTTTCATTAGGATCGAAGCCATTTTTAATTAATACGTTTCTAAATGGCTCATCAATGATCGGCTCGTCTTCAGCAGGATAGCCAAAGATAACGCCAGCAATTTCGCCATTTAACTCATATACTAAGCCCCTTTTAAAACCAAATCGATATGTAGGATCGGTAACGGATTGTGCTACCATATTAAGTAATTTATCTTTCGAAATCTTCTTAAGTAAAGGTAACTCCATATCCTCAAATATTACCCATAAAAGTTTTGCAATTTCCAAACTATCTTGTTGGGTCGCCATTCTAATCATAAGGATCAACTCTCCATTTGAATTTTTGTATATTAACGTCAAATTGTAACAATCTAGTTATTCTTACTCGTGAAATATTTAATAGATGGAATAATCGCAATAGAGACTACTAGAACCCGAAACAATTGAAATGCTGTAACAACGGTACTGTCGGCATGAACTGACGTAGAAATGATTCCCATTTGATCGAGACCACCAGGCACGATACTTAAAAAACTCGTTTTAAAGTCAAGCGGATAAAATTGCATCATTATTAGAGCAAGACCGTACGCACTTGCGATATATAGAAAGGAAGAAACGAAGGCGTAGAAAATCAACTTTCTCGATAAGTGAAGATTTTCTTTCTTCAAAAGCAGTCCGATGTAAATCCCCATCACAATTTGTGCAACATGAAGTGCGCTCACTGGAATTTCTGGAATTTCGATAGTTGCAAGTTGTAAGCCAATAAATAAAAATACTGGACCAAGCATATAGCCGGTCGGGATTTTTATTTTCATCGCTATAAAACCCGCAATGTAACTTAAACCAAAAAACAGTAAAAACGGAAACGTGTAATGTGCGTTTGTAACGGATGTACTCGAGCTACTGCTACTACCTGCAATAAGTAGTGGCACAAAGCCGATAATACAGAGTACACGTAATACCTGATAAAACGTAATCATCGCAATGTTTTTACTACCCTGTTCCTCGGCATAAGCAACAATTTGTGTCATACCACCAGGCACACAGCTAGTTAGTGCGCTAAGTTGATCAACTTTCACACGTTTAACGATTACCCAGCTGATGAAAATAAATAAAAGGATATAAAGGACATTTAATGAAATCATTACAGGTAAATAAAGTCGAATATCTGCAAGTGCCTCAAGAGTAAAGGCATGGCCAATTGAATATCCAGCAATAACTAAACTAAAATTCCGAAAGTGTTTATTCCATTTTAAAGGAAGTGGCGTTGTTAATTGTAAAACAAGTACCGTTAGCAATGGACCGAGAAGCCATGGCATCGGGATATGTAACAATTGAAAAACAAAGGCGCCAATGACACCAAGTGCTGTAGTTAATAAATAGCTTTTTGCTATTGCCATAAAGGGTACCTCAATTCATAAAAACTTGTTTTATTATTTCATATTCATCCAATTTTTTAAAGGGATTGCAATGGATCAAGGGGTTAGGGCAGGACATAGTAAGTGGGTTCTAGTACGAAAAATGAATGTCGTAAATTTTGATTTTAATACTATAAAATTGGATTCACTGCAAATCAATAATTTCGAGAAAAATAAAATGAATCATCAACGTCAAGAAAATGAGGTAATACTATGGTGCTAAAAACGGAAGAATCTGTTCTCCACATTGGTGAGCAGATGTTAGAAATTGGAGCATCACAGTATCTATAAAACAACCCCTTACAATATATCTTATGTGTAAGGGAAAGGAGGGTAACGTGGGCAAAGCAGCTTTGGACCTAGCTTTCATGCACAGGAAAGATATTTGAAAAGATTTGCACAGGGCTCAACTCATAAACTAAAAAACTGACTCTATCCATCTAGAAAAAGGGTGATATTCAGTAAGAAAAATATTTCAAAATAAATTTTGAATGCCAACCTGACACTTTAAAAGTCTTTATTTAACAATTGGACGTGTTTATTTAGGAATGGGTCTAATTCTTTTATAAAACTTCTCGCAATATTGACATTTAGCAAGTACGTGCTAGAATGATAAATGACTTCATCACGTTGAAGCGTTGAAGTTTAAAGCGTGAATTATATCATCTAGGAGTAGACAAAATGTTTTCTATTGAGGCAAAAACAAAACCGTCAGTATTCGAAGCATTATTCATTGTAATAATAGTTATTTCAATAATTTCTATTGCGATAGGAAAGCTTGGTGCTACACCACATATTCCTATTTTGTTTTCTATTATTCTTCTAATCTTTTACGGGCTACTAAAACGTGTGCCATTTAATATCCTGGAAGATAGTATGAAATCCGGTGCAATTTCAGGAATAGGTGCAATTTATATCTTCTTTTTAATAGGGATACTAATTAGTAGTTGGATTGTAGGCGGTACAATACCAACACTTTTATATATAGGCTTATCTCTCGTAACAGCAAGTTTCTTTTATACAATCGTATTTATCATTACAGCTATCATCGGTACAGCAATTGGTAGTTCATTGACAACTGTAGCGACTGTCGGAGTTGCTTTTATAAGTATTGCAGGAGCCATTGATGCATCGCTTGTCTTGACGGCTGGCGCTATCGTATCCGGTGCGTTTTTTGGTGATAAAATGTCGCCATTATCAGATACAACCAATTTAGCTGCGAGCATCGTCAATATTGATTTATTCGAACATATCAAAAATATGAGTTGGACAACTGTTCCTGCGTTTTTCCTTAGCGCTGTCTTATACTCTGTTTTATCTCCTTCCATTTCGGGATTAGATGACACGGCCATTACGTCCTATAAGGCTAGTTTACAAGCAACTAATTTTGTTCATTGGTATGCAATTGTGCCGCTAATTGTCTTGATTATTTGTACATTCATAAAAATGCCAGCGTTTTTAACACTTATTGTAAGCTCACTTGTAGCGCTGCTGTTATCAATCTTTCACACTTCATTATCCTTTATGGATTACTGTCAAATTTTGTATAGTGGATATGTTTCTGAAACAGGGGTAGAAGTGATTGATTCACTCTTAACTCGTGGTGGTATTAATAGTATGTTCTTCACGATTATGCTTGTGGTTCTTAGTCTTAGCATGGGTGGGTTATTATTTGCTTTAGGTATTATCCAAACATTACTTAGCAAATTTGACCAATTGCTAAAGTCAGTCGGTGCCCTAATAACAGGTACTGCTTTTACAGCGATTGGTATTAACATATTAGTTGGGGAACAGTATTTATCGATTTTATTAACAGGTGAAGCCTATAAGCAAAAATATAGAGAACTTGGCTTACATCCGAAAAATTTGAGTCGAGTGATGGAAGATGCGGGTACAGTTATTAATCCACTTGTCCCGTGGAGTGTTTGTGGTTTATTTATTGCCTCAATGCTTGAGGTATCCGTAACCGACTATTTGCCTTTTGCGTTCTTTTGCTTACTGAGTCCAGTCCTGACTATAATATTTGGATGGTTAAATCTGACAATATCAAGAAACATTATAATTTCCCGTTCAAAATGATAATTGCCGGTAACCCCTAAATCCATTGCACAAGGGACTTGCTCTTTCCATAAATAACTTTACTTTATGAAAAAAAGCCGACAAGTTTGATACAAGAACCTGTCGGCTAATTTTAACTATTTAGTTTCCCAATGCTCTTTAATAAATTCATCACGACCAGATTTTGCGCGGTCTTCTTTGTAATGGGCTTCTTCCTTTTTATAATAATCTTGATGGTAGTCTTCTGCTTCATAGAATGTAGTTGCTGGTCTAATTTCAGTGACAATCGGCTTTTTGAAACGGCCACTTTCAGCAAGCTGTTGCTTTGATTTGTCAGCAATTTTCTGTTGTACTTCTGAATGATAAAAAATTGCTGTTTTATATGATTCACCACGATCGTGGAACTGACCACCAGCGTCTGTCGGATCAATTTGCATCCAATACACGTCTAATAGTTTGTCATAAGGAAAAATTTCAGGATCGAATTCAATTTGGACGACCTCCAAATGTCCTGTATCTCCCTTTTTAACTTGCTCATATGTCGGGTTATCAACTGTTCCACCCATATATCCTGATGTTACTTTATGTATACCATCCCATTCAACAAATGGTTTTACCATACACCAAAAACAACCACCAGCAAATGTTGCCTTTTCCATTTTTTTACGCCTCCGATGCTTAAAATAGTTAGTAATGTATCATGATAGTAATAATCCCACAATTTAGACTGAAAATGCAAGATTTCTTAACTACTGTCGTAGTATAATAATGGAAAAACGAACTTTTCTCAAGTTACTTTCGTCTCGTAATTTGCAAGGGTAAAAGGAGTAGTTTATATGGAAGAAAATCAAATGCAAGAAACACGTCAAACTCGATATAAAAAGAGGAAATTACGAAAGGGAAGACTAATTTTTCTTATTTTATTATTACTAGTAGTGGGTGTTTCTATCTTTTCAATTTATCAATATCGTAGTGGTTTAAAACTTGCGGATCAAACGAAATTACCAGAGGAGGAGTTTGTTGCAGATGAAAAGCATGATACAATTACAAATTATTTAATTATCGGAGTTGATAGTAGAGGGGAGGAGCAATCACGTTCAGATACGATGATGCTGTTGTCCTGGAATAGAGAAACAAATGATATGAAGCTTGTTTCTTTCATGCGAGATATTTATGCAGAAATCCCAGGGTATCAATCATATAAATTAAATACTGCCTATTATTTAGGTGGCGTTCAATTATTAAAAGAAACGTTAAATAATATGTTTGATATTCCAATTCATCATTATGCCATCATTGATTTTAAAAGCTTTGAATCTCTAATAGATATTTTAGCACCAAATGGTATAGAAATAGACGTTGAGAAAGCGATGTCAGCACATATTGGTGTTAGTCTTTCACAAGGGGTGCAAAATTTAAATGGACAAGAGCTATTAGGATATGCTCGATTCCGCCATGATGAAAAGGGAGATTTTGGTCGTGTTGAACGCCAGCAAAAAGTAATAGAGGCATTAAAAGAGGAACTTCTATCACCTAAAAATGTACCAAACTTACCGAAGCTTGTTGGGGCCGCACAAGGTTATATTACGTCTGATTTAACGGCTACAGAGGAATTAAAAACAGTTTTATCGGTAGTAGCCGGTGGAAGTGTGGACATTGAGAAAATGACCATTCCGGTAGAAGGAACATATAGTTTTGGTTCATATAAACATGCTGGATCTGTCATCGAAATTGATGAAGAGGCGAATAAACAACAGCTACATCAATTTTTACAGTTAATAGAAGAGTAAAGTTTAATCAAAACAAGTTCCGTGCTAAAATATAGATAATTATAAATTTTCGTAGTTTGGACGAGGTGGTTTTTTGGAAAGAGGAAATGAATATGATGATCGATTACCGCGTAATAAATCATTATTTTCTTCATCGAGATTTATCCGATTTTTAGGTGGGAAAAATTTATTATTTTCACTTATAGCCTTACTTTTATTAGGCTTAGTCATTTTTATTTTTAATAAAATCTCGTTTATATTTTATCCGATTCAAGTATTATTCGAGGTTGTCATTTTGCCAGGCATATTAGCGATTATTGGATACTACTTGCTACGTCCTTTTATTCGGCTAGCTGAAAAAGGCGGAAAAGGGAAAGTACCACGCGCTTTAGTTATTTTAATTCTTTATGTAATTGTCATTGCGCTAATTACATTACTTGTTTTACTTGTATATCCATTTTTACGAGATCAATTTTTAAATTTAGTACAAGAGTTTCCACTATACTTTATGTCTTTAATTGAAAGTATCGTGACCTACTTAAATAATTCAAGCTTTAATGAATTATTTGCCAAATATGATTTGAATTATGACAAAGTATTAACCGATGTAACAACTGATCTTGTTGATACTGTAAAAGAAACATTTACAAATGTTGCATCCACTGTTGCTTCTGGTATAACTGGATTTGTTTCGACATTGACAGGCATTCTATTATCCTTAGTAACCGTACCTTTTATTTTGTTTTATTTATTGTATGAAGGTGAAAAACTTCCAAAATTTATTTTGCGTATTTTCCCACCTCGTATGCGAAATGAAGTAGGGCAAGTAATGAAAGAGATGGATAAGCAAGTTAGTTCGTACATATTAGGGCAAATTTTAGTTTCGATTTGTATCGGAATTATGATGACTATTGGCTTTTTAATCATCGGACTTGATTATGCTTTTTTACTCGGAATTTTAGCAATGATTACAAGTGTCGTTCCTTATTTAGGGCCAGCAATTGCCATCACACCGGCAGTTGTCATCGCAATAGTAACTTCGCCATTCATGCTTGTAAAGCTTATCATCGTTTGGACAATTGTTCAGTTAGTTGAAGGGAAATTTATAACACCTAATATTATGGGGAAATCTTTATCGGTACATCCGATTACGATTATTTTCGTTTTATTAACGGCAGGTTCATTATTTGGGGTTGCAGGGGTTATTCTCGGTATTCCAGGCTATGCATTATTAAAAGTTCTCGTTACACATTTTTATGTAATCTTTAAAAAGCGTTACAACCGTTTCGAGCGAGATACTGCTAACAAATATGAAATTTAACTTATTTTTATAAATAAAGGCTATTCATTGTTATCTACCATTAGACGACATGAATAGCCTTTATTATTTCATTTTAAAGTGAGATTAACTTTAAACGTTCAACTGCTTTCTGTAACAATTCAACTGGTTGTACGAGTGCTAGGCGCATATACCCTTCGCCTTCAGAACCGAATGTTGTACCTGGTACCATAATGACACCTGTTTGTTCAATTGCTTTATATGCAAAAGAGACGCTATCAATATTATAAGGATATTTTGCCCATACAAACATTCCACCATTTGACGGTGCAACTTCCCATCCAAGATTGACTAAGCCTGACATTAATGTTCTATGACGTTCGGCAAAAGTTATTCGTAGGTTGGCTGTAATTTCTTCTGCATGATCAAGGGCAAGAGCAGCAGTGGATTGTATTGGATCAAAGATACCGAAGTCTAAATTCGATTTTAATTGATGAATGATTTTAATCATTTCCGCATTGCCAACAATATAAGCAACACGAGCACCTGCTAAACTAAAACTTTTTGATAATGAGTTGATTTCTAGTCCAACTTCTTTCGCTCCAGGAGTTGCTAAGAAACTAATTGGTGCGTTACCTGTAAAGTAAAATTCTGAATAGGCTGCATCGTGTAACACTATAATGTTATATTTTTTTGCAAACTCAACAACTTCTGCAAAATACTCGATAGATGGTGACATTGGTACTGGATTACCAGGCATATTTAAAATGAGCAATTTTGCCTTTTGAGCAATTTCTTCCGGAATGGCTTTTAAATTTGGCAGATAGCCTCTTTCAGTATCAAGAGGTATGTAATATGGATCAGCACCGGATAAACTAATTCCGGCAGCATAAGCAACATAACCAGGATTTGTTGTTAGCACAATGTCTCCTGGGTCACAAAAAGCAACAGGCAAGTGTACTAAACCTTCTTGAGAACCGATTGTTTGAATCACTTCTGTGTCAGGATCTAGCTCAACATGATTACAACGTTTATAATAATTCGCTACAGCTTCTCTAAATTGTTGAGATGCTGTTAATGTATAGCCATAGGAAGAAGGCAGTTTACTTAGCTCTGACATATGGTTGCGTAACATTTCATGAGGGGGAATGTCAGGACTCCCTAAGCTTAAATCAATTAACTCTAGTCCTTTTTCTTGTTGTTGTTTAGCATATTTTTTTAAATCGCTAAAAATTGCAGGCAAAAATAATGACATTTTCTTAGATGGAACAATGTTCAAGGTGAAACACTCCTTATAAACTTACAAATATAAATCACATTTTAACATAGGAAAAATGAAAATACGCTATAAAATCAGAAAAAAGAAAAAATATAGGAAATATAGCGAATGTTACGAAGAATAAAGAAAAGATTTTGTTTACTATTTTTAAAGAATAGAATGTTTTTACAATTTCGTATAAAATAAGGAAAAATACGTGGAGTGGTAAGATGATCGTTCATTCGTTAAGTGGTCCAAGTGGGACAGGAAAGAGTACTAGTGCAATTCAATTTGCTCATGAACATCAAATTGAGGCCATTATTGATGATGGGTTACTCATTATTGGTGGTGAGAAAAAGGCAGGTACGTCTGCTAAGTTTGAAAAAAATACAATTACCGCTGTTAGACGAGCTATCTTTCAAGACCAAAATCATAAACAGGAAGTAATGGACGCAATTCGACAAAACAACGTACAATCGATTTTAATTATCGGAACGTCCGATAAAATGACAAAACAAATTGCGAATCGCCTTGAAATAGCCCCTATTCATCACTTTCATCATATTGAAGAGATTCGGTCAAATAGAGAAATTCAAATGGCAAAGTTCATTAGAGGAACTCAAGGCAAACATGTTATGCCAGTTCCATATAAACAAGTTGAACAAAATTTCTTTAAGCGATTTATTCAAAGAGGTTTTGATATATTATCAAAAACGAAGGTAAAGCTTGGGGAGACGACGATTGTTCAACCAGATTTCCATCGACAAGTTATTACGATACCAAAAAATGTTTATGCCGATCTTATTAAGCATACGATCAATCAAAGTCAGGTCGTTGATAAAATAGAAAATATCCATTTTTCAATGAAACAATTACATCCGATTATTTATATCTCCTTAATTGTAAAGGCGCCTGTAAATTATTCTATTATCGAAACTATGCGCGGATTACAGCAAGAGATTTCACGCCAATTTATGGTGCATTTTGAATTTGAACCAGCAAATATTCGGATTTTTATAAAAGGTACCCATTAAAATAAAAGGGAAGTCGTATCAATATATGAAGACTTCCCAAATTCCGTTTATTATCGAGAGAACTGTGGTTTACGTTTTTCAACAAATGCGCGAACACCTTCAGGAAAATCATAGGGATCAACAAAAGGTGTTGAGCCTTCCCAAAGTATCGGTACAGAATCAACGCATTCTTTTACAGAACGTTTTATTGCAAGCAATGAGGCAGGGGACATACCTGCTACTAATTTCCCCATTCTTATCGAAAATTTGTTTAAATCCTTTTCTGCCACTAAGTAATTTAACATTCCTGCCTTATAAGCTTCCTCGGCTTTATATAATCGCCCAGTAAACACAAAATCTTTCGTAGCAGATGGTCCGACTAAATCAACAAGCCGTTTTGCGAATTTATTATTAATTGTTATCCCAAGCTTGCCAACTGGAATTCCCATTCGAGCTTTATCAGAACCAATTCGAATGTCACAAGCAAGGGCTAATTCAAGTCCAGCTCCCATTGCAGGGCCGTTGATTACACCAATCACTGGTATTGGTAGGTTTTCAATTGTTGAAATTGTTTTCTCCATATGAACAAAGGCTTCCTCTGCTTTTTCTAAAGAAATTGAATTAAATTCTTTTAAATCTGAACCTGCTGTAAAGCTTTCCCCTGATCCACGAAGCAAAAGTACTTTATTTTTTGGATTATCAAGAGTTTGTAATGCAATTTTTGCTAACTGTGACCACATATTTGCTGTTAACGCATTTTTCAGCTGAGGTCTATGAATCGTAATAATAGCAAGACCTGCAGTTTCTTGATAAATAATTTTCGCTTCTTCTTCCTCTAATCTCATTGTACGAACTTGCATACAAACATCCCCTTTAGTTTGTTTCCAATATTATATACTACGATAACATTACCTTACATTATTTTTTGAATATTCAACGTAATTGAAGGAGTAATAAAGAAGTATTGATAGTTTATCCATTTTAGGACATTTCATATGTAGGTTAATTCTTAAAATTTTGAATAGTTCAGAACAGTAATCATTCTACAATTTTTGCAAATAAAAGTAACAAAAAAGTACCATTAATGATATTATAAATTTTTGTATAAAGGACCTTATTTTATAACATTTGCATATTATCCGACACTATTGTTATTATTTAAAAATAGAGCACCCGCATCAAACTAACAGGCAATCATATATTTACACGCCCATTTTATAAGGAGGTAACGAAGTGCTATCCTATTTAAAGCTATACGAATCCTACTTAGAAACAATGAATAAATCGGCTAATACAAAAAAGAACTATATAATTGATATTGAGCAATTTTTGGATTTTGTTGAAGAAAATGAACTTTCCTTTGAAAATTCCTTGGAAAAGCTAATCAAGGAATATGTGCAATTACTATCATCAAAATTTTCACAATCAACGGTCAATCGTAAAATTATATCGTTAAACAACTTTTTAATCTATTTAAATAAAAGGGAAGTCATTGAACAAATTCCAAAACATATTTTAAAACCTATTGACGTGACTAAAAGCGAAATTAAGTTAATTAATAATAAACAAATGGAACATATTTTATCCTTTTGGCAATTAAAATACCATTCGAGTACGGATCAGGATTATCAATGGATAGCTTTAAGAAATCATTGTATCGTTTTGATTATTGCTGAACTCGGATTAAAGCCTATAGAAGTTGTTGAAATGCAATGGAATCATTTTGAAGGGAATAAAGTGGAGATAAAAAAGAATAAAAAATATAGAAAATTAGAAGTATCTAGTAATCTTTTATCATTACTATATATTTATAAAAAAGAAACGGAAAAAATATTTGTCCAGTACAATCCAAGTGGGTATATTTGGTTAGGATTAGGGAATAAAGTGAATGAAGGAATATCCGTAAAAACAATTGAGCGTATTTTTCAACAAATCTCAAAGGAACTTGGAGTAAAAGTTACTGCAACCGCAATTCGATATGCGAAAATCCATCAAAAAATACAAGAAAAAGAGATTTCAAAAGAGAAAATAGATGAACTTTATGCGAGCTTTGGCTATGCTAGAAAAAGTGTATTAACCGATGTCGCAAATCGATTTTTGATGGAATAAAAGATTAATAAAATAGTTAGGTTTAGAATGGGGAATTTAACGATGAATAAATGTAGTTTAATATTAGAAGGAGGAACATTTCGTGCAGTTTATACAGCAGGAATTCTTGAGCACTTTTAGAGCAAGACATTATGATGCCTTATATTATTGGCATTTCTGCAGGTGCGATTAGTGCTTGTTCCTATGTCTCAAAACAAAAAGAAAGAACTTTTCGAGTATTTTCTGACTACAGAAACGATAAACGTTATGTCGGCTTTCGAAACTTTCTAAAGGAAAAAAGCTTATTTGGATTAGATTTTGCATATAACATTGTGCCAAATGAATTGAATCGATTTGATTGGGACACTTATCAGCAATACGATGGAAAATTACTTTTTGGCGTAACGAATGCAATTACAGGGGAAATTGAATATAAAAATGCTTTAGAAATGGACAAATCATGTACAATACTTCGTGCGACTTGTGCAATTCCTATGCTGTTCCCAGAGATTAAATTAAATGATACGCCTTATTATGATGGAGGACTTGCAGATCCAATTCCAATTAAGAAAGCAATAGAAGATGGTTATGAAAATCATGTAATCATTTTAACTCGTCCAAAAGGCTATCGAAAAGAAATGGATAGACAAACGAAATGGGTCATGCAATTACTAAAAAAGAAATACCCAAAACTAGTAGAACAAATGGAAGCCCGTATTGATAAATATAATGAAACAATAGAATACTGTGAACAATTAGAAAAGCATGGGAGAGCCCTTATTTTTCGACCTGACTATGGGTTAAAAAGTATGGAGAAAAATGTATCTATCATGCGAAAAGGATATGATATGGGCTATGATCATGCAAATAACAAAATGGGTAAGTTAAGTGCATTTTTAAAAGGCAAAGCCGAATGAATTTTCGACTTTGCCTTTTTACTTTTGGGATAATCCCTATTATTCATAATTAACTTTATAGTCATCGAAGGTTACCCAACGTAATTTCGCTTCAAATAATTTTAAGAATACTAAGTTTAAAATTACTGGTAATGCAATAAATAGTGTGGCAGAAATGATTATGCTTTCTAAGTTCCAGCCTACTAAGTTTAAATATTTTAATGGCCCGACAAATCCGGCTAGTCCAAATCCTGCACTATATGGTGTTCCTATAATTTCAAATACACCTCCAAGAGCTCCTAAAATTCCAGCAGTTAAAATCATCGGAAATGCAATTTTTGGTTTCATGAAGAAATTCCGCATTTGAATTTTTGCAGACGCAATATGTGCAATAGCTGTCCCAAAATTATTTGCTCTGTAGCTCGCGATACACATTCCTACACCTGAAGCACAAACTCCTAGATTTGCAGCACCTGCACCAATTCCTGAAAGCATAATAACTGTTGCAACACCAATTGTTGAGATAGGCGATAAAATTAATACAGAGAAAATCATTGCAATTAATGCACCCATGACAATTGGTTGTAAATCTGTTAAGTACATAATTCCTTCACCGATTAATAAAGAACCATTTTTCACATATGGAAGTATTGAAAGGCCAATAATACCAGGGATAAAAATTGTAAGAGCAGGCATTGCAAGCAATGTCCATTCCTTTAGCTTAGATCCTAAAAATTGAACAAATAATACAGCAATAGCAGTAGTAAGAGCGATATTTATAACTGTACCAATTCCAGCAATCGTAAATGTTCCATCCTCAGCAATTGTTGTAACGCCACTTCCGATAAAAGCTGCTAAACCAACAGAGCATGTTTGGATTGGCGTCAATTTAAATTGAATACCTGCCATAACCCCAATAACTACTGGGAGTAAACTCATAACAATTACTGAAACATTTAATACTGTTTCTAAAAATGGTGCATAGGGAATAATTAATTTTAATATTTCACCTACGAGCGCGTTAGGTATTAAACATACAACAATCCCTAAACTCATACCTGTTAATAGCTTATTAAAAAAATCTTTCATAACTCTCAATTCCTCTCATAGTTGTTTCCATCAGGATGTTAGTAAAATTATTATATAAGTTTAGAAGATTAATTCAACTGTTAATATTCTGATAACTTTTCGGTTAATCAAAATGATGCGATAAAGAGAATGATTGCGTTTTCAAATAGAGGTAACTTTTATAATTGAAAATGTGCAAACTAATTTGCTTATAGGAATATTAATAGTTTCAAATGGAATAAATCGTAAAGAAAGTATATAACTATGATTGTTGTACAAAAAAAGTTAAAATAATATGTACTTATAAAATAAAGGAGCGAAAAACTTATGTTAAAAGAAACAGTTTTTGAACAATTAAAAACTGCGATGAAAGAAAAAAATGTTGTAGCAAAAGGTGTACTAACACTTTTAAAATCTGCCTTAGATAAAGCAGAGAAGGAAAAAGGATCTTCGTTAACAGCTGAGGAAGAAATCGCTATTGTAAATCGCGAAATTAAACAAACAAACCAATCATTAGATGGGGCGAAACAAGCGAATCGAGAAGACTTAATTGAAAAGGAAGAAACAAAACTTTCGATTTTACAAAGCTTTTTGCCGAAACAGTTAACACAAGATGAAATCATTCCTCTATTAACTGAAGCAGGTATTGTAAAAGGAATGAACATGGGAGACGCAATGAAAATTGCTAAGCCGCTTCTTACTGGAAAAGCTGATGGGGCAACAATTTCAAAAGTTGTAAAAGACTTAATTTCTTAAAATATTCTTGGGAAATCTAGACTCACGCAATTGCGTGGGTTTTTTTAAATTTTTCAGAAAAATTATTGACAAGGGAAATTATCTGTACTATATTAATTACATAAAATAAAAACTGTTATAGTACAAAGGAGGTTAATTTTTATGTCAATGTATCAAGAAGGTTATGAATATTACGTTTCAAAGTGTGAAGATTTTGGTTTACAACCGATTAATTTTTATTATTACGTTCAACAATTATCCCAGGAACAACTTGATGCCTTTAATCAGCAAGCAAAAGAAAGTAAAAGAGTTTAAAATTTAGGAAATGTTGATTTATTTTTTATATAAGTTTAAATTACAGCAAAATTCATTTAAAGAACGGGCCAAACCGAAAAGGGGTCGTGATTTTGACTAATCTATTGAACAAACAGTAAACAACCTACCTAAAAAATAAGGTAAGGTTGTTTTTTTATATACATAAGAAAAAAGTACTAATTAACTTTTATTTTTAATTTATGATAATAGTAATAAGCAATTTCTAGCAAATTTCGACAATTGTCTATTATTAATTTATTTTTAGTATTATAATATTTACTAAATATTACTTTTTAGTTGCATACTCTAAACATGGATGATGGAGGAACTATAGTGAAATACGAAAATCGTTCAATAGATACACCGTTAGAATATAGTTATGAAGAATTAAAAGATATAAAAGCGGCTTTAGATGAATCTGCCATTCTAGCAGTAACAGATGCTAAAGGTAATATTACAGCTGTTAATGATCGGTTTTGCGAAATTTCTAAATATTCTAGAGAAGAACTAATCGGTCAAAATCATCGTATTTTAAATTCCGGCTTTCATCCAAAATTGTTTTTTAAAGAGATGTGGAAAACAATAGGCAGCGGAAAGACATGGAACTGTGAAATTTGTAATCGGGCAAAGGACGGCTCTCTTTATTGGGTTCAAACAACAATCGTTCCCTTTTTAAATGAGAGAGGAAAGCCGCATCAATACATTTCAATTCGAACGGATATTACTGCACAAAAAAATATTAAACTAATAACTTATTATGCCAATCATGACGATCTAACTGGATTACCAAATCGCAGAAATTTGTCGAAAAGAATTTCTCAACAAATTGACATTAGTAAGGAAAATAAATCGAAATTTGCTGTGTTTTTTATAGACGTGAATCGCTTCCGTAAAATAAATGATGCATTGGGACATAATGTTGGAGATTTGTTTTTAGTAGAAGTAGCAGAACGATTTAAAAATATAGATCCATCTAGTGAATCTTTTTATCGATTAAATGGAGATGAATTCGTTTTTGTTTTAGAAAATGTGGATGAAATACATCATATGGCGAAAGAGCTAATGAAAGTGTTTGAAAAACCTTTCCATTTCAACGATTATGAGTTTTATGCGAGTATTTCAATAGGAATAAGTATATTCCCAGACCATGGTACAGAAGTTGAAAATTTGTTCATTTGTGCTGATATGGCCATGTATGAAGCGAAAAAAAGAAGAGGCAATCACTACGAGGTTTTTATAAAGAATAGGAATGGTATGAATGATCATGCTTTAATGCTTGAAACAAAATTACACCATGCAATTAAAAACGATATTTTAGAAATTCATTATCAACCTAAAATTAATACAAAAACAGAAAAAATGGACGGGATGGAAGCATTGCTTCGGTGGCATGATATAGATTTAGGCTTTATTTCACCGAACGAATTTATTCCATTTGCTGAAGATTGCGGTCTTATTTGCGATATTGGAGAATGGGTTTTACGAAAAGCAGCTATACAAATTAAAGAGTGGAATGAACAATATGAGCTGAATTTAAAAGTGGCTGTCAATATTTCTCCAATTCACTTTCAAGAAGCAAATTTTATAGAAAGACTAATTCTTATTTTAGAAGAAACAAAAGTAAATCCTGCATTTTTAGAAATTGAAATAACAGAATTAACACTAATGGATTATAATGATGAGTTTATTAATAAAATAAATGATATAAAAAAGTTAGGGCTGTCTATTGCAATAGATGACTTTGGGACAGGTTACAGTTCATTAAGTTATTTAAAAAAATTTCCGATTGATGTATTAAAAATTGATCGTTCCTTCATTGTTAATATGAGTGAAGGGGAGTCAGACATTGCAATGGTTGCTGCTATTATCTCTTTAGCACATGCTTTAAAAATGAAGGTAGTTGCTGAAGGAGTAGAAAAGTTTAGTGAACTTGAAATTTTAAGAAAGTATGGATGCGAATATATACAAGGCTATTATTATAGTAAACCATTAAAAGTAGAAGAATTTACCAAGAAACTTGAAGAACAATTAGAAATTAAATAATAGGGGAGTTTGTAGATATTTTAAAGACCCTCTGTTTGACAAAAAGCACCTTTTTTTCACTTATGATTTGTGATGACAATGGTGCTTTTATAATGACCATAATAGAGAAAGCTGTCCAAAAATTGAAATTGGACAGCCATTATTTGTTATTCACTCATTAAATTTTGTAGTCGTTCATATTCTTCATTACCGACAAAGTCGTAATATTGATAAAGTAAATCTGAATCAACTTTTATTGTATCTTTAAAGTTTAAATAAAGCCCTTCCGTCAAATGACGAATGATGATCGGTACTGGCTGGTTATGGTTAAATTGATTCATATGTTTTTCAAAGAAAACTTCTGATAATTCACACCATAAATTATATCCGAGTGCTTCAAAATCAATATATTGGAGATGTTCACTTAGAAAATCTTCCGTTAAATAGTTATTATATTGACAGGCCACTGTCCAATTTAATTTTTCACGATAGCGGTGTAACCAATGAGGTTCGAGTACAGCGCTAATAAGAGAAATTTGCTGTTCTGTATAATTATTAAAAACAACATCCATCTCTTTATTTGTAAGCTTCTTAAACCCAAAATCATCATAGATTTGGCTTGCAAGAGAAGGAATTCCTTTCACCATATGTTCACTACCAAACCATTTGTATTGACCTCGATCATACTCAAAAAATTGATATTCAAGAATCTCTTCTTCCATGTCGTCCTCATCATCTAAAAGATGGATTGTACTATATTCACTAAAATAAGTTTCATCCTCAATAAACAACTCGATTTCATCCTCGAAATGTTCATTGATTTTCACATTTTGTCTTCTTAATTCATCTACCATATATTTTTTAAATGATGCAGATAGACGAGAAAGAACAGGGTAGTTGTATTGTAAAGATGAAACATCGACTTGATCAAGGTGATCGATTAAATATTTCTCTGTTAGTTGATCACACGCATAACAAACGTATGCAAAATCAACATAATCAAGATACGCTTCAAATTCAGATGGATGAAGCTTCACAAGATTATAACGCCAAAAACAATAATCATGAATAAATTTCTTCGTAAAAGTAGGATTCGCCTCGAGCAGTTGATTCATATCAAGATCATCGATAATTGGACCTACGTAGGACGGAATGCAATCGACAGAAAAATCTTCTGGGAAATTTAACTTTTCTAACGATTTTTTCGGATTAAATTTTCTTCTTCTGTTGCGATTTGTTTTAAAACTATAAGTACCGATTGATCCGCGCTCATCAAGTAAAATATAAGCTAACTCTTGCTTTTGATCTCGAGTTAATTTAATGTTCTTTGGGAATTTTACAGAAGCGTAGTACGTTATATTTGCCATATCATAAAAAAATTTATAATCGCCCTCAGGAGTAAACTCAGCTTGAGAGGTATTCTTTTTCCAATATAAAAGAGCACCGTTAATTGGCGGATAATTTGAAAATTGGATGTTAGCGATGGAAAAAATATTATGTGAAAGAGATTCATCATAGACAGTTTTAATAAATTCAATATTTTTAATTTTTAGCATGTTCTACCTCCGATAAAACAATTATATACTCTCTTAACGAAAAACAGCAGTAAAAAGTGTCGTTTCATAAGTTTTATTTTATATTTTTAGTAATAAAAACGACAATTTCATCTATTTAGTTGGAAGCAAAATACGCCCACTTGTGTATTGCATAATAAAAGTGCAGACTAGTGCAACGAATTTGTACAGAGTCTAGCACTTTTTTAGTGCAAAAAAATAGACTTGCAAGCCACCCCAAGTCACTCTACTGTTAAAGTGTCGAATTTTACCAGTGGAGGTTTGAAAGGATGCTAGCAATGTCTGAAATTAATTGTATCAAAACTTTAAGAAATGAAAAAGGATTGTCTATTTCTA
>JAEXYZ010000044.1 GCA_023405135.1 Bacillota bacterium
CGTTAGCTGAGTAAAGAAGTTTATCAATCGTTGTTTTTCTTAGTTTTAAATTATGTTCTTTAGATAATTGTCGTAATCCCATTTCACCCAGTTCGATTACCTGAGCTGCATGAGGAAAATAAGTTAATAGGTATAAGCTTGCTTTTCCCCAAAAGTCGCTAAAAATTTTTTTAGTTTTAACTTTTCCGTTTTCTGGGAAACACTGTATCCTTGATATTCGCGCCAAATATGATCGTGTAATGTACGTATCTCAACTTTAATACGTGAACGTTTATTCACTTCGCTTCTCCTAGCTCTCGTTAGAAATTGAAGTTGTTTATAAACACCTGTAGTTAGTTTGGCATTTGTCGCTTTATTACCAATTAATACTTCGGCAATTAAATAAAGATCGATGTCATCTGTTTTTGTATAGGTAAGGTGCTGTTTCCGTTCTTCATGTGTAGATGCAGGGTTGATAATATGAACAGAATAACCTTTCTGTGTAAGAATACATACGATGTCTTCGTAATAATGACCAGTTGCTTCAATACCAATAAATACGCGTTCTGCCTGATAGGAATGCTTTGCCTGTTCAATTGTTTCAATCAAGAGGCTCATCCCGGTTTGATTCACCATAAATGAGAATGGAGATTCAATTACTTCACCAAAATAATTAAAACCATAGATTTCTGTAGACCTTAGAAGCATCAATGGGAACGATTAATACCTTTTCTAAATTGGCTCCTCTAAGTTTTTGTGCGAATTGACTTCTTCTTAAACTTTGTTTACCATTAAGTAGTCTCATTGACTATGACCTCCTTGGGTAGGGTGGATGATTGAGTTAAACTTGGTTAAGTACTTCAATCGTAGCATAGTCATTGAGATTTTTTTGTTTCTAAAAACATTATTTCATACACCAGAAATTATAAAATAACGCTTAAGTAAATTCTACCTCTAGCGCAAGCCACCCAGCCCCTCGAGGTCGCGTCATTACCTTCCCACGTGTGCGAGCACACTCGTCAGGTCCCTCCAGCGCTTGTCGGGGCTAAACAGGGCGCTTGCGCTTTTGTTCTTTAAATAATTAATATAACCATCTTCCTTTTATCGGCTGCACTAAATATATATGATGGTTTCCGTAAGGCTTTTATTCGTTAAAAATATTAATGAAAAGGTAATTAAATTAGTAGAAACGTTTTCCATTAAATTTGCAATAAACTTAAAGATATTTATAAAATTCAAAAGTTGCTATAAAAATATAATTATACGATTTCCTTTCATCAAAGGTAAAATAACTATAAAATGGTACTAAGTCTTAGTTTAATTTGGAGGATAAATATGAATAGAAAGAAAAAAGGTATGAATTTGTTTACAGCTGCAACAACTTTTACAGTAATTGCTTCAACGGTAATTCCAGGTGTAGCAAGTGCCGCTCAGTTTTCAGATATAAAAGGAACTTCACTTGAATTGTCTATTTCTGAATTGGTAAATAATGGGGTAATTAATGGTTATCCGGATGGAACGTTCAAACCGAATAAAGAGTTAACACGCTCAGATGTTGTGAAATTAATTGGGAAATATTTAGTTGCAAATGGCTATAATATCCCTTCAGATTATAAGTCGAAAATACGTTTTACTGATATATCTTCAAATTCAAACGATGAACTTCTTCAGTATGCCGCTTTAGTCAAAGATGAAGGGATTTTTAATGGTGATGCTGGGAAGTTGAAACCATCAGATAAAATTACACGCGAAAATATGGCGGTAGTGCTAGTAAATTTACTTTCAACAGTCCATCAATTTAACTATGTTGAATATGTTAATCATCAATCTTTTAAAAATGAAGTTGTAGATTTATATAAAGCGAAAGAAAGTGCACGCGCTGCTATAAATGTTTTAGATTATTATGATATAACGAATGTTGAGTTTTTCAATCCTAAGAAAATTGTAACGCGCGGTCAATTTGCATCATTTTTATATAACCTATCAACAATAAAAGAACCAAATCTATCAGTTGCTCATGTAGAAGTAATTTCAACAACTGAACTATTAGTTACACTTTCAGATCAATCGACACACACTGTTACTCTAGCTAATCCTTTAGTTGAGGACGTATCTGAAACAGTAGAATTTGAAATTGATGGAATTCAATATAAGGCTGTTGTGAAATATGCTGAAAAAGACCCTCAAGTTGATAATGATGGCAATGATACAGAAGGATCAAATAATACTCCAGATCAAAATTCAGAAACATCTCGTTATAAAGTGAAAAGTGACGAACTTCTTTTCGGAGTAACTTCAGATGGCAGAATTATAGAATTAGATGATGCGAACATCAAAGTAGTTGGTCTTATTGGGGATGTAGAAGTAGAGTTTCCAAGTAGCTCATATAATGTAACTACTGATAGTAAATATTTAAGCATTAATGGGAATCAGGTTACTGCTAATCTTGCAGCAATTGAAGCAGATGGTATTTTAGAAAATGAAGCAGATCAATATGAAGCTGATATTGTAATAACGATAAATGAAACTGGTGAAACAATTAAACATACGCTAACTCTTTCCCGTGAAGATGTAAAAGTAAGAGGGAAATTTGAGCTTGTGGATAAAGAATCAATCAGTGGAAAACTTTTGAAAGATATTGATATTGAACTGTCAGAGTATAGCTTACAATTAACGACTAGCGATCTTTTCAACGAAATACTTGAAGAAGGCTTTTTTGAAATTGAAGATCAATATGGTAATGAGGTTCCATTTACTGTTGCCACAGGTCAAGTAACATTTTTCGATGGGCGAACAGATTATATTCGACCAATTATTTCTAAAGTCAATTCATCAAATGATGATGTTGTAATTTCAGCAAACGGTACTAACAATGCAACAATTAAATTAGGGGAGAATGGTCTTACAAGTGGTGATTCATTTGACCTTACGTTAACAATTGATGAACAATCTATAACTATTAAGGTTTATATTAAGTAATCATTTTAGTGATTAAACATAAAGTAGAAAAATTACAGTATGATTTTAAAATGTGAAGGTGTTAATCCAAATGGATTGACGCCTTTTTTAAATGGAATGTATTCATCTTTTTTAATTGATCAATGATTAGAAAAAGGATTTTTACTATCATAAACAGAATGCTTTCATTATAAAATAATTACTGTATTTCAAGTAGAAATAGGGAGTAATTTGATGAGATTAATATCAATTTGTCCAAGTAATACTGAATTAGTAGCTTACCTTAATTTAACATCTTCCCTTGTAGGTGTAGATAACTACTCAGATTGGCCAGCGGAAGTTCATGAATTGCCGAAGTTAGGGCCTGATTTAAATATTGATATGAATAAAGTTGAAGCATTGGAACCTGACTTAGTGTTAGCCTCTCTCACTGTACCAGGAATGGAACGAAATATTGAAGAATTAGAAAAACGTAAAATACCATATGTAATTGTACCAAATCCGAAGACGTTAACAGAGGTGGGGAATTGTTTATTATTTGTTGGTGAAGTTACAAATACTACTGAAAAAGCCAAACTATTATTTGAAAAATTCAATTCAATTCTTGAAAACTATCAAATTTTAAGTAAGCAAATTCAAAAGCCAAAAGCACTTTACTGGGAATGGTGGGCTAAACCAATTTTCACACCAGGTGCAGCAAATTGGATTACGGAAATAAGTAAACTTGCAGGGGGAAGAAACATATTTGAAGATATGCCTCAAGCGAGTGTTAAAACTGATTGGGAAGAGATTAGAAAAAGAAATCCTGATGTTATCTGTGTAATTTGGGTAGGTGTGCAGAAAGAGAAAGTAAATCCAAAAGTAATATTAAAACGCACTGAAGCGGAACAAATGGAGGCGATTAAAAACAATCAACTCTTCATATTAGAGGAACCTCTTTTTTGTAGACCTTCTCCAAGATTATTAGTAGGTTTAGCAAAGATTGCAAGTATTCTTCATCCTCAAATATATCCGCCATTTAACGAACATATAGACTCTCTATTAGATTGTTAATTTGTTAAAGCGTTTCTACTATGAAGTAGAGGCGTTTTTTATATCAAGGTTACTAATAAAAAATTAGTTCGAGTTAAAATCGATAAAGATATGAATCACGACAAATGCCGGAATAATCCTGACAAATTTTATTAAAAACCCGACAAACAAGACAATAATCCCGACATTGCTTTTAAATTTTATTTTGTTCAGCCAAATTAAAGCTTAATGCTTCTAGTAAAGCAGCTCCTTCTTAGTAATTGCGAGCATGCAAATAAAAATGTACAGAAAGAAGGACTTTATTCATGGAGTTAATGTTAGTCATCTTACCTGCATTTCTTATCTTTGGAACAGGTTACATTGGACAAAAAATATTTCATTTAGATGTAAAATCAATTTCAACGATGGCTCTGTATTTAATGTTGCCATTTTTAACATTTGATACGTTTTATACGAATGAATTAAGTATTGAATATTTATATATTTTTCTATTTAATATTGTACTTGTGACTGTACTAATTGGGATTACAATCTTGGTTGGGAAATTGATTAAAATTGATAAATCCCTTACGTCAGCTACGTTATTAGGAACTGTTTTTCCTAACAGTGGAAATTATGGGGCTCCAGTAGCGTTATTTGCATTCGGGGCAGCTGCTTTCGATTATGCAGTAGTTATTATGGTAATTCATGGATTAATTATTAATACAGTAGGAATTTTTATCGCATCTTATGGAAGTGAAAAATCTTCGACAATAAAAGATGCATTAAAGAATGTAATAAAAATGCCAATTTTATATGGAGTTTTTCTCGGTATTTTATTTCAGCTTTTACATATCCAATTACCTGCAACAATTGTGGATGGTATTGGTTTAATCGGCTCAGCTTCGATTCCAATTGTAATGTTAATTTTAGGTATGCAATTAGCACAAATTAAAGCACAAAAATTTGAGATGAAAATAATTAATATGGTTACAGTAATCCGAATGATAATTTCACCTCTTGTAGCAGTTTTATTAGTCAGCTTTTTGCCTTTAGATGAAACTCTTAAAGATGTTATTGTTTTATTAGCAGCAATGCCAATTGCCGCAAATACAACAATACTAGCAATTAGATTTGATACAAATTCCAATTTAATATCTTTTATGACATTAGTTACAACGCTATTTAGCCTAGTGACAATACCGATTATACTCCATTTTTCTGGATAATAATTAATTGAAGTGAATATAAGTATCTTTTAAAATTAGACGGATTTTTAGATGAAAAGTATCTTATAGAAAATGAGCCTGAAGATGACAAATAATCTACTTTAAATGCAGAGTATATAGAAGATTTGAATTAGGATTCAAACATTTAGAACTCAAATACTAGAGAATATATTTTCTAGTATTTGAGAACACGGTTACTATAAATTTTCGTTTTGTTGTTCAATTTCATCTCCTGTAACTTCAATATTCTCTTCTTCAAACTTTTTATATTTACTTACTTTATTTTCAAATGTATTTTTCAAATTTGAATAATTTTCAATAGTAATTTCCTTTTTTTCTGGTGCTGTTGTAGGATAGGTATCTTTTTTATTCATTTTAATCACTCCTTAATTAGAGTTTTTACTAGTATAGATAAACTTATACGTAGAGATTATGGAGTATAAAATTTCCATTAAACTATAAAATTAAATTATTTAAAACTATGCTTTCTAATATGTTTGAATCTACATAAAATTTTAAAGGCATTGAAAGCTGAAAAATAGATTAATTATGTTATAATCTATCGATGTAGACGAAATAGTCTATGTTATAATGACAGAGTATTTTATTAACAGGAAGGAATGTGAAAAATGAGTAACGGAATTTTTAAAATCCCAACACCTAAAAATGAGCCAGGTAATACATATGCTCCAGGTACAAGGGAAAGAGAAACGTTAAAAGCAGAATTAGAACGTCAATCTAGTATCGTAGTAGATATACCTGTGATTATAAATGGTGAAAATATAAAAACAGATACAGTGAAGCAAGTAGTTATGCCACATGATCACAAACATGTTTTAGCAAACTATTCACAAGCAGGAGAAAAAGAATTACGTGATGCTGTAGAAGCGGCAATGGCTGCAAAAGAAGCATGGGCAAATATGCCATGGGAACACCGTGCAGCAATTTTCTTAAAAGCTGCTGATTTAATCTCTGGTCCATACCGTGATGTAATGAATGCTGCTACTATGTTAGGCCAATCAAAAACAGTTATTCAAGCTGAAATTGATTCTGCACAAGAATTAGCAGATTTCCTACGCTTCGGTGTTGATTATGCAAACCAAGTTTATCAAATTCAACCAGACAGCATGAAAAATGTTTGGAATCGTTTAGATTACCGTCCATTAGATGGATTTGTACTAGCAATTTCTCCATTTAACTTCACAGCAATCGGTGGGAACTTACCATCAGCTCCAGCAATGATGGGGAATGTAGTTGTTTGGAAACCAGCAACAACTTCATTACTAGCAAACTATTACTTTATGCGTATTTTAGAAGAAGCAGGATTACCAAAAGGGGTAATCAACTTCGTACCATCTCGTGGTTCTCAAGTATCAGAAATCGTTTTAACTGATCCACGTATGTCAGGATTCCACTTCACTGGATCAACTGCTACATTCCAAACAATTTGGAAAACAGTTGGTGAAAACATTGCTAACTATCAATCATACCCTCGTTTAGTTGGGGAAACTGGTGGTAAAGACTTCGTATTCGCTCACGAAACTGCTCAAGCAGACAAAGTAGTATCTAATCTTGTTCGTGGTGCATTTGAATACCAAGGTCAAAAATGTTCAGCAGCTTCTCGTGCATACATTCCAGCTAGCCTATGGGAAGAAGTAAAAGCAGGTTTATTAGAACAAACAGCTAAACTTAAAGTTGGGGATGTACGTGACTTCCGTAACTTCATGGGTGCGGTAATTGATAAAGCTGCATTTGATTCAATTACAAGCTATATTGAATATGCAAAAGCATCTGAAGAAGCAGAAATTATTGCTGGTGGTACTTATGATGATTCAGTTGGTTACTTCATTCAACCAACAATCATTGTGACATCTAATCCAAACTTCAAAACAATGGTTGAAGAAATCTTTGGACCAGTATTAACAATCTATGTATATGAAAATGAAAAATTAGAAGAAACATTAAATGCTGTTGATACAGCTTCTATGTATGCATTAACTGGTGCGATTTTTGCACAAGATCGTCAGGCGATTATGCACTTAGAACAACGCTTATCTGGTGCAGCTGGTAACTTCTACATCAATGACAAACCAACTGGTGCGATGATTAATCAACAACCATTTGGTGGTTCTCGTGGTTCTGGTACAAACGATAAAGCAGGTTCAGTATTCAACATGATTCGTTGGACAACACCTCGTGTAATCAAAGAAAACTTTGCACCAACAACAGATATCGCTTATCCATTTATGGATGAAGAGTAATTTAATAGTGTAAAAATGGAAGAGGTTGAAATGATTATTTTCAGCCTCTTCTTTTTAATTGTTTGAAAAAATATTCTCATCACTCAAATTGAGGATATATGCAAACGATGATATAATTTGCATATATAATAATGTGTGAAGGGGTTGTTAAACATGGAGTATGGGAATATAAGACCTTCATCTGATTTAAGAAATAAATACTCTGAAATGTCTAAGTTATGTAAAGAGTCAAGAGAACCTATCTACTTAACAGTTAATGGACGGGGAGATACGGTTTTACTTGGTATTACTGAATATAATCAGATGATATCTGAACTAGAATTATTAAGAGCTCTTGCTGAAGCAGATGAAGATGTTGAAAATGGAAGAGTGACATCTATAAAGGAAAGCTTTTCATCTATTCGTAAATCTTTGGAGAGAGAATAGCTTATGAAGTATCAAATCATCATAACTGATAAAGTTAACGAACAAATAAACGATATTATTATGTATATTGCAGATGAATCTAAATCAAAAGAAGGTGCACTTAATTTTTTAGGCAGGTTAGAGGAAGAGATATTAAAATTAGAAGACTTTCCCTTTATGGGCGTGAAACCTAAATACTTGATATTGAAAAAACAAGGTTATCTAGTTCTTGTTTTTGAGAAGTACCTAATTTTTTATAAAGTTAATAAAGAGAGAAAGAAGGTAATCATCTACGCTATTTTTAATAGTAAACAAGAATATAGACGTTTGATCTAGCTCACAATACTCATAATTAAGTCGAAAAAAAGAGTGCTTGATATGTTAATGCATTAATACCAAAAAAGAACAGCACAAATAGAAATGAGCTGTTCTTATCTAGCGATTAAAACAAATACCGCAAAACTGCCATAGCTACTACGCCAACGACAACGGTTTTTGATAAACTCTTTGTCACAATCGCAACAAATAATGCAGGAATCAATGCACCTATGTTAAACCAATCGAATGTTACGAAATCTCCTTCTTCGTTAAATAGTGATTCCAAAACTAGCGCACTTAATATACAAACAGGAATATAGGCAAGCCACCGTAACACGACATCTGGTAGCTTTACATTGCGTACTAAAATGAATGGGATAACTCTTGGCAACCAAGTAACGATCGCACAGCCGAGCATGAGTAATACCATTGATAAAGTTGTTGTCATTTTTCAGTCACCACCCCGACAGTTGCAACAATAACTGTTGCGATTAAAACTGCTAAGTGACCTGGCAAGAAATACATTAAACTATACAAAATAATTGCCATTAATATGATGAGCTTTATGTAGTGCATAAGTTTACTTTTAGGCAAATCAACAAGGTTAAGTATAAGCAGTGCCGCAAACATTGAAATTAGTGCAAAATCCAATCCTAAACTTTCGGGATTTGGCAACCACTTTCCTACAACTCCCCCAATTGTACAAGAAGCAATCCATGTTAAATAGGCAGTTAAGTTTAAGCCGTCCATCCAGTTACCACCTAAATGCTTTTCTTTCATTAATTTAGTGACAGCTACACCGAATGTTTCATCGGTTAGTAATGTTCCAAATCCAATATTTCGTAATGGTGAGTATCTTGTGAAATGTGGTGCTACCGTTAGCGACATTAATAAATGACGTAAATTGACAATAAATGTAGTAATAATAATAACTGAAAATGGCGCCCCAGCTACATATAATCCACAAAAAATAAATTGAGCAGAGCCTGCATAGACAATCACTGATAATAAAAATATTTCAAAGATTGATAGATTTGAAGTTATACCAATGACACCAAAAGCAAGCCCAATACTTATGTAACCTAAAAGGGTTGGAATACAATCTTTGACACCTTGTGAAAAGGTATCTACTGTTAGGGATTGATTCATATTAATTTGCGTACTCAAATAATTCGCTTCCTTTCTTTTGTAAATACTTTTTAAAAAAATAAGTTTAATATAATATTCTTATCGATTGTTGCTAACAAAAGAAACTATAATGTAGAAAGATTCGTTATTTAAATAAAGGAACATATTGAGATCGTGTAAAAATATAAATTACTACAGTTGTCAAAATGTTTATATACATTGATTGAAAATTTAAACTATAATAAAATAATCAATAATATTTTAAAAGTCTGTCTATTATAGTATACATCTGTCTTTTAAAATGAACAATTGGTTGGTGAGAAAAATGGAGCAAATGAGTAAAAATTTAGGATATCAATTAAAAAAAATACGTCAACTTCGAAGTTTAAGTTTAGATGATGTTGCCAAAGCTACTAATGTAAGCAAAGCACAGCTTGCGCAAATTGAAAAAGGGGATTCAAACCCAACAGTATCAACAATTTGGAAAATCGCATCAGGTATGCGGATCTCATTTTCTTCACTATTACAACCACCAAGAGAACAATTTCAAAAATACAATGACAAAACTTCCGCTGTTGTATCCGAAGAAGATGGAGGTTATCGAGTTTATTCCATTATTCCTTACGTACCTGAACGAGGATGGGAATTTTATAAAATTGAGATAGACCCTGGAGTAATACATAGGAGTGAAGCACATCCAGAAGGGGTAGAGGAAACATTAACTGTTATCAAAGGTCAAGCAGTGATTGAAGCTGGTGGAATGAAAGAACAACTTGAAGAAGGAGATACGCTAGTTTTTTCTGGTCATCAAGAGCATCATTATTATAATCCGTCAAATACAGTTTCAATTTTACATTTAATAATTCAATATCGATAGAGGTGGGACATGTGAGCGATTGGTTTACCGTAGAAAACATTGAGAATATAGCAGCACATTATCGGACACTTGGACCGCTTATCGGAATATTACTCCCTTTTATTGAAGCTTTCTTACCTTTCTTACCTCTAGTAGTGATCGTTGTTGCCAATGCAAGCTCATACGGATTGTGGATAGGGTTTCTTCTTTCTTGGATTGGAACCGTTCTTGGATCATATGTTGTGTTTTTACTTGTACGTAGGTTTGGCAAACATCCAAGGTTAAAGTTTTTTATAGGGAAGGAAAAAGTTCAAAAGCTTATCAAATGGGTAGATATGCGAGGATTAAGTCCACTTTTTATTTTACTTTGTTTTCCTTTCACCCCTTCAGTTTTAGTTAATATTGTTGCAGGGCTATCGAATATAAAGAAAAAATACTATTTATTCGTTATTATGGCTGGGAAATTTGTTATGATTGCAAGCATGAGTGCTCTAGGTTATGACTTAAAGGCATTAATAACGGATCCAGTAAAATTGATTTTCGCTGGAGTTGGAATCTTCCTTCTTTGGATAATCGGAAAAGGAATCGAGAAATATTTAAATAAAAGAGTTGAGCGGGACTTAAGAAAGGGTGCCTCAAATAAAAAAAAGAAAATGAAAATGTCGGTGAGAAAAGGAGCAGTCCCGAAATAATTTCGGAACTGCTCTTACTTTTTGATAAATATTCATACCATTCTATATTTTCGTCGCAAAGTGGAATTTTATCAATTATATTAAAAAAATATTATAATAGAAGTTGTAATTTTATAGATACTTGTAATGAAAAATATAAATATAAAAGTACACAAGACACGAATGTACATTCTAATATAGAATAAAAGAAATAGTAACAGTAAAAGGGGGATGCAGCATGTCATTACGAGTAATTAGTGGACGAGCAGGGACAGGGAAAACTACGCTTATCCATAATGAAATCGTCGAGGAATTAAAGGAACAGCCACTAGGTGCGCCAATTTATTTAATTGTTCCTGACCAAATGTCTTATCAAGCGGAATATATGCTAACAAATCATTATGATATTCGAGGCATAATACGAGCTCAAGTAATGACCTTTAAGCGACTTGCCTGGTATATACTACAGGAAACAGGTGGTATTGCAAAAGAACAAATTGATAAAATAGGCTATCGTATGTTAATTCGCCGTCTACTTGGTGAGAACAAGGAACAATTCTCACTTTTTCGACAAGCTGCAGATAAACGAGGCTTTACAGAAGAAGTTGAACAGTTAATTAAAGAGTTTAGTCAATATAACATCGATAGTACTGTATTAAATGAAGCAATAACTAAGCTAGAATTATCAAATGCTCCAAACACATTGATTGCAAAAACAAAAGATTTACAAATTATATTGAAAAAATTAGAGGAAGTTCTCGGAGATAGTTACGTTGATAGTGATGGCTTTTATCCAGTATTAATTGAACAACTTCAAAACGCTGAAACATTAAAAGAGGCACACATATATATAGATGGTTTTACTGCCTTTACGGTAAGAGAATTTGAGATTGTGAGGCAATTATTAGCATTAGCAAAAAGAGTCACGGTCGTTTTACCTTTTGAAGATTATAATGATAAAAATGATGATCAAGCTGTCTTTTATCGTTCAGCTTTAATGTACGACAAATTAATAGAAGAGGCACAAACGCATCAAGTCGAAATAGAGCCACGTGTTCATTTAGAGACGTGTTATCGATATCATAATCATGATTTACAACATGTTGAAGGGCAATTTCATGAATCAATTCCTAAAACTATTCCATCAGATGGCTATGTACAAATTATAGAAGGTGCAAATCGTCGAGCAGAAATTCACGCGATTGCCCGGGAAATATGTCGACTTGTGCAAGAAGAAGGTGTACGTTATCGGGACATCGGAATCATGTATCGTCAGGCAGATATTTATGATCCATTAATTGAGACAATTTTTGCCCAATATGATCTACCTGTCTTTACAAATGAAAAGAAGCCAATGCTACACCATCCACTAATCGAGTTTAGCCGTTCAATTTTAGAAGTTGTGACATCGAATTGGCAATATGAACCTGTATTTAGAAGTGTAAAAACAGATTTATTTTTTCCGTTAAATAGTAATTTGAAGGAAATGCGGGAAAAAGCAGACCTCTTTGAAAATTTTGTCATTGCACAAGGTATTTATGGCTATCGCTGGTTTGAAGATTCACGTTGGTTTTATAAGAAATATCGTGGTTTAGAGTTTTTCTCAAAAAATCAAACAGATGAAGAGTTAAAAATGCAGCAGCTTATCGATGAAATGAAGGGGATTATAAAATCTCCTCTAGAGAAATTACAGACTTCATTACAAAAAGCAGAAACCGGCAGAGAAATTGCAATGGCTTTGTATAATTGTATTGATGAGTTACAAGTGTACGATAAGTTGCAAGCATTAAAAGATATAGAATTACAAGAGCATGAATTGCATGGTGCAAGTGAACATGATCAAGCATGGAATCGCTGGATTAACGTTTTAGATCAATTTGTTATTATGTTCGGTGATCAAAAATTATCAATTGAAGAAGCTGCTCAAATTTTAGATGAGGGATATGATACACTCCAATTTTCTAAAGTACCTCCTTCCGTTGATGAAATTACAGTATCAACAGTTGAATATTCACGTTTTGACAATAAAAAAGTAGTCTTCGTCATTGGAGTTAATGATGGAGTTTATCCGATGCGAATGGATTATGAAGGATTGATTACAGATGTTGAAAGAGGATGGTTTACAGAGATAGATACAGAACTTTCTCCCACTTCCAAACATCGCTTACTACAAGAGTCATTTTTAATTTATCGTGCATTTTCATCTCCGACAGATCGACTTTATGTAACCTTTGCAAGTGCTGATGAAGAAAGTAAAGCGTTATTACCGTCTTTATATATAAATCGTCTCCATAAATTATTTGAAGTTAATGGTGTTAAGACATTACCGCATAAACGTGTTTTAATAGATCCAATTGAAGAGTTGAATTCTGAAAATGTTTTATCGTATCTTCAGCATCCAAGAACTTCATTAGCGTTTTTAATTATGCAGTTACGTCATGCTCAATATACTCGAAACTTAGCTCCTGAATGGATTGCATTAAAAACATTTTATGAGCAAGATGATTATTGGAAGGATGCATTAAAAGTTGTAATGCGTCCAATAGAAAAGAAAAATATTGCAGAAAAATTAACACAAGACATTACAGAAGAGTTGTACGGAACAGAGCTTACTTCGAGTGTTTCTCGAGTAGAGAAGTTTTATCGTTGTCCATTTTCTCATTTCACAACTTATGGATTAAGATTAGAGGAGCGTGCTGTATATCGCTTAGAGAATTTTGCAATGGGTGACCTGTTCCATGAGGCGTTGAAATGGATTACTCTTGAAACGAAACGTCTTAACTTACAGTGGAATCGATTAACTCGAGCACAATGTAGTCAATTAGCTCGTCAAGCAGTTGAACAAATCGTTCCGGTATTCTCGCATCAAATATTATTAAGCAGCGCACGCTACCGCTATATTCAGCGGAAATTAATACGAATAGTTGAACGAACTATGATGGCCTTAGCACAGCATGCAAAATTATCATTCTTTAAACCAATTGCAATTGAAGCTGCTTTCGGTCCAAATGAAGAGCTCCCACCTTTAGAAATTAATTTAAATGGCGGACGGAAAATGCATTTGCGTGGACGAATTGACCGAATTGACAGTGCTGAAATTGGCAATAAATCCTACTTACGAGTTGTTGATTATAAATCTTCTAGTCGAGATTTAGATTTAAATGAAGTGTATCATGGATTATCCTTACAGCTTTTAACCTATTTAGATGTTGCGATGGAAAATGCTGGTAATTGGTTAGGTCGAGATGCCGATGCAGCCGGAGTTTTATATGTTCATGTTCATAATCCAATATTAAAAATTGAACAAGAATTAGATGATATGACATTAGAATTGGAACGGATGAAAAAATATCGAATGAGAGGGCTTCTCACAGAAAACCCAGAATCTTTAATAGCAATGGATGAAGAATTGGAGCTAGGTGGTAGTTCAAAAATCGTGCCTGTCTATTTAAAGAAAGACGGTACAGCCTCTCCTTCGATGTCCCGTATAGTTTCACCTGATGAAATGAATGAAATTAAACAATATGTAAGGTTCAAGCATAAAACAGCAGGTGACGGGATATTAAATGGAGAAACAGCGATTCGCCCTTACCGATTAAAAGGAAAAACTGCCTGTGATTTCTGTAGCTTTAAATCTGTATGTCAGTTTGACCCATCAGACAATGAACAGCAATATTATCAGCTACAAGCAGATAAACCGATCAATATTGTGTCAAAAATACGAGAGGAGTTGAAGGGCAATGGGGCTATCGATTCCGAATAAAGGACCTGATGTAACTTGGACAGATGAACAATGGAAGGCAATTTGGGCGACGGGACAGGATACACTTGTTTCAGCAGCAGCAGGTTCAGGGAAAACAGCTGTATTAATTAACCGCATGATCGAAAAAGTTATTTCAAAGAACAATCCTATCGATGTCGATGAGTTGCTTGTTGTAACATTTACTAATGCTTCTGCGGCAGAGATGCGACATAGAATGGCAGAGGCGTTGGAAAAAGAAATTGCGAAAGATCCTCGCAATGCTCATTTACGTCGTCAACTGAGTTTAGTCAACAAAGCTCAGATTTCAACTTTACACTCCTTTTGTTTAGCGATTGTCCGTCAATATGCTTATTTAATTGATATAGATCCAGGGTTTCGTATTGCAAATGAGGGGGAATCTGCTTTACTTCGTGATGACGTCCTTGCAGAAGTTCTAGAAGAGGCATATGACAATGAGGATGAGGCAAAAGTTAATGATGTTTACCGTTTAGTAGATAGCTTTACCTCTGATCGAGATGACCAAGCCATTGAAACGTTAATTGAAAAATTATATGAAACATCCCGCGTTCATCCTGAGCCTACAAAATGGTTGCGGTCACTTCCAGCACAATATGACCTACCTGTGGATATAACAATTGATGAACTACCTTATATTGATTCAGTAAAACATTCAATTAAATTTAGTTTAGAAGAAGCACGTGCGCATATTGAAGAAGTTCGTCAATATGCATTAAAACCAGATGGACCTTTTGCTTATGGAGAAACAGCACAATTAGATTTCGCGTTAATTGAAGAAGCAATTGATCGTGTTCAACATGGTACTTGGCAAGAACTTTATGAATTCTTTTCAATGTTGAAATGGGCGACGTTGGCTAGAATGAAAAAGGATAGCTGTGATCCAGATCTACAGGAAAAAGCAAAGAAAAAACGGGACCAAGCAAAAAAAGTTGTAGGACAAATTAAAGAAGCATTTTTCATGAGAAAGCCAGAACGTCTCCTACAGGAAATCCGACTAATGGCACCAATTATTAAAACATTAGTCGAATTAACAGAGCGATTTGGAGAGAAATTTAAATCAGCAAAGCTTGAGCGTGGATTAGTCGATTTTTCAGATTTAGAGCATTATGCCCTTGAAATTTTAACGACTAATGAAGATGGGAAACTAATGCCGTCTCCTGTTGCGAAAGACTTTAAAAATCGTTTTAAAGAGGTATTAGTCGACGAATATCAAGATACGAATATGCTACAAGAAACAATTTTACAGTTAGTTAAGAGTGGTTCTGAGGGAGATGGCAATCTATTTATGGTTGGTGACGTGAAACAGTCCATTTACCGATTCCGTTTAGCAGAACCGATGCTTTTCTTAAATAAATACGTTCATTTTAAAGAAGAACCGATTTCAAGCGGACTAAAAATTGATTTAAATGCAAACTTCCGTAGTAGGGAGGAAGTGCTAAACGGTACGAATTTTATATTTGAACAAATTATGGGGGAAACCGTTGGAGAAATTGCTTACGATGAAAAGGCTGCACTTAAACCTGGAGCTCCATATAACAAAGTAGATATACCAATTGAATTAGCTATTCTTTATGAAGAACAAGAAGAGGTATTACCTGAATTAGACGAAGAAGAGCAAATGGAAACAATCATTGAAGAAGAGATGAAAAAATCCCAGCAGGAAGCTCGTTTTATTATTAAGAGAATAAGAGAACTGATGGATTGTGGAGCTACTGTTTATGACGCAAAACAAAAGGATCCTGAAAAACGAATCCGTCCGATGCGTTATAGTGATATCGTTATTTTAATGCGTTCTATGACTTGGTCTAGTGATTTAGTTGAAGAATTTAAAGCAGCTGGCATCCCGTTATATGCAGAGTCATCGAAAGGTTATTTTGAGGCACTTGAAGTAATGGTTATGTTAAATGTTTTAAAAGTAGTGGATAATCCGTATCAAGATATCCCACTTGCTTCTGTATTAAGAGCACCATTTATCGGCTGTACGGAAAATGAACTGGCAGCTATTCGCTTAGTCAACAAAAAAGTGCCTTATTATGATGCGGTAAAACAATTTGTAGAGGAAGAAAGAAGCGGTATTAACCAAGACACTGCTGAAAAACTCCAACGATTTTTATATCAACTAGATACGTGGAGAAACTTAGCTCGTCGCGGCTCTCTTTCTAATTTAATTTGGAAAATTTATATCGATACAAATTATTATGAAATGGTCGGTGCAATGGCTAATGGTAAACAACGCCAAGCGAATTTACGTACGCTACATGACCGAGCTCTTATGTATGAGAAAACTTCCTTCCGTGGGCTATTCCGATTTTTACGCTTTATCGATCGAATGAAATCCCGTGGAGATGATTTAGGCGTAGCAAAATCAATCGGAGAAAAAGATGATGTTGTTCGACTTGTGACGATTCACTCATCAAAAGGCTTGGAATATCCCGTTGTTTTCGTAGCAGGTTTAGGAAGAAGCTTTAATCAAATGGATTTTAGTAATTCTTATTTATTTAATCAGCAATTTGGACTTGCCGTTAAAGCAATTGATCCTGATGATCGGATTATGTATACATCATTGCCATTTCTAGCGATGAAAGAGAAAAAAATACTTGAAATGAAAGCAGAAGAAATGCGTATTTTGTATGTGGCAATGACACGTGCTAAAGAACGATTAATTTTAATTGGTTCCGTGAAAAATTGGGATAAAACACGTCAAGGTTGGTGCGAAACACAACGTATTCCTCATGAAGAAATGTTGCCGGATTATATTCGCGCGCGGGCAAAAAATTATTTTGATTGGATTGGTCCAGCTGTTGCCCGACATAGTTGCTTCGAATCATTTTCTGATGAACCATATACACCGATTGCCCACCCTTCTAGATGGAATGTATCTGCAATATCAAATACGGAATTTATGAATGCAGTACTTCCACAGCAAGAAAGTGAATCGATAGAGGAAGTCCAACAAGAGGTTGATTATAGGTTAGTAAAGGAATTAACAAAACGTTTTACAACCCCTTATAATTTTAAACATTCTATTACAAAAAAATCTAAGACAAGTGTTTCAGAAATAAAACGTATTGAAAGTATGCAACAGGAAGAAGAGCCTGAAACGTATACGGTTCACAGGAAAACTTCTAGTGCTACAAAGAGACCGATGTTTTTGCAAGAAAAGTCATTATCTGCAACTGAAATAGGTACAGTCGTTCATACAGTAATGCAGCATGCACCAAAGGAAGGGCTGCATCATGTTGAGGAAGTACAATTATATTTACAAACTCTTATCGAAAAGAAATTGCTAACTGAGGAAGAAGCTAAAGTAGTAGAGGCTGACAAAGTTATTGAATTCTTCGCTACACCGATTGGACAACGCTTTATAAACGCAAAACAATTATTCAGGGAAATTCCGTTTACGTTAAGTCGAGTAGATGAACAAGGAGATGCCCAGATTGTCCAAGGTATATTGGATTGTTTATTTGAAGATGAGCAGGGAAAATGGGTATTGCTAGATTACAAAACAGATAAAATTTTACCATCATTCCAAGAAGAGCCCGCCTTAACGAGTACAATGACTGAGCGTTATGGCGTACAACTTCGAATTTATAGTGAAGCAATCGAATTAATACTGCAAGTTAAAGTAGATGAAAAAGTGCTTTATTTATATAATGCCCAAAAAGAAATTCAACTTGATTAGAAAAAATCATTCGAAAAGAAATGCTAGTTTAATACTACTTGAAGATGACGATGTTAAAGAAATTAGCTAAGAATTTTGGCTAAGAAGTATAGTGTCAAATAAGAATAAGGGATGTTCCGAAATTTTACTTTCCGAACATCCCTAACTTTTTTAGAAGCTTTATAGGGAAGTAGTATTAAAATCAACACGTAAAATTTGATATCGTTATGTTTTTCTAACAAGTTTAACAATAAATATTGTAAAATAAGAAATAGTTTTACAAGAGGACGAAAAAAGGAGATTGAATTGTGAATTTTCAACCAACAACTTTAAATGAGAGGGTTGACTCTCTTGATATTTTGCGCGGTTTTAGTTTACTAGGCATTTTACTAGTTAATATGTTTGGGTTTTATTTACCAATGCCACATATTTTAGATTTGAATAGTTGGTTTACAAGTGCAAAAGATATTATTTGGCATCAAACATTGGATATTTATGTTCAAAGTAGCTTTTATCCATTATTCTCAATGCTATTTGGTTATGGGTTGGCAATGCAGTATATGAAGGCAGTTCGTACAGGTACCAATTTTTATAAATTTGCTCCAAAGAGACTGATTATTTTGTTAGTCCTTGGCCTTATCCATGCTTTTTTCATATGGTGGGGCGATATTTTAACGATGTATGCATTTTGCGGATTTTTCCTGTTAATGTTTATCCGTTTTAGTGGAGGATGGTTGTTATCCTTTGGAATCATTATTAATAGTTTAATTCATATCTTTTATATTTTAATATTTGCTCTTGCAGGTATGATGGGAGCACAATATGAAACACCAGCAGTCGATATAGAGTTAATTAATAGTGCTATTACGGCATATGGCATTGGGAGCTGGACAGATGCTTTTGCTCAAAGATTAAAAGATTTATCAGTTCAAATGAGTCTTGGTATGTGGATTTCCTCCTTAGTGACAATATTACCGTATATGTTAATTGGTGCTGCTGCTGCAAAATGGCGTTTAATCGAGCGGGCAAAAGATTTAAAACGCTTTTGGATCGTTATTGCTATTATTTTTATAGCGGCTGGACTTTTTATTAAAAGCACACCATATATGTTTACTCGAACTTATATATTAGATTATTTAAAGATTTATGTTGGTGGTCCGATTTTATCGATAGGTTATATAGCGTTTATTGTAAGTATCTGTTTAATACCAATTGTTGCAAAGCTACTTAAACCGATTGCTAAAGCTGGTAGAATGTCATTAACTTTATATATTTTACAATCAATTATTTGTACTATTATCTTTTATAATTTTGGTTTTGGTTTATATGGAAAAGTAGATGTTCAAATGGGTACCTTCATTGCAATAGGAATTTTTATCGTACAAGTTATTTTTGCTGAATTATGGTTTACTAGATTTAAACAAGGTCCACTTGAACTAGCAATAAAGGAAATAATTTATAAAAAAATATTGTCGGAAAAATAAGCATTTTCAAATAATATGATGTATGATGGTATAAATGATACGTTGTGTTTGTGGGGGAAGGGGATCCTTCCTAAACACGAATCCGTATGAACGAAGCAAAAAGGAGCGCCATTATTTATGAAGATTTTATCGTTTAAATTAAATGGAGAAGTGAAATTTGGACCGAAAGTAAAAAAAGAAGAAGCTGTATGGGATGTATTAGCGATTCAAGAAGAGTTAAAAGTACTTCCTTCATTTCCAAGTGAAATAATAAATGGGATTGCACTAGGCTTTGACTTTGTCGAACAGATTCGTAAATTAGTAGAAGCAGCTATAAAATCTGAACAGGTCGAACAATTTAAACGTTCCTTTACTGAAATAGAGTGGCTTTCACCAATTCCAAGAACGCCAAAAAATATTATATGTATCGGTAAAAACTATGATGAACATGCAAAAGAAATGGGAGCAAAAGCTGCACCAAAAGATTTACTTGTTTTTACAAAATCGCCAACTTCTATTGCTGCTGATGAACAAGTATTACCGATTCATGCAAATAAAACAGATTCACTAGATTACGAGGGTGAATTAGCAGTAGTCATTGGAAAGTATGGTAAAGATATTCCGAAAAATTTAGCATTTGATTATGTATTTGGTTATACAATTGCCAATGATATTACAGCACGTGATTTACAAGAGCGTCATAAACAGTTTTTCTTAGGAAAAACGTTAGATGGAACTTGTCCATTAGGACCATATATAGTAACGAAGGATGAAATATCAGATCCTCAAAAATTAACTATTGTAACGAAAGTTAATGGTGAAGTTCGTCAAAACGGCTCAACAAAAGATATGATGTTTACTGTAGAAGATTTAATTTCAATCTTATCGCAGTATGTAACACTGGAGCCAGGAGATGTTATTCTAACTGGAACACCAGCTGGGGTAGGGAAAGGGATGACGCCGCCTACGTTTTTAAAGGCTGGAGATGAAGTGAAAATTTCAATAGAAGGAATTGGAACTCTATCAAATCGTTTTGAATAATACAATATAATCATTGGGGGCATCTAACCTCCAATGGTTTTTTATTCTCTCAAAATAGTGAAAATTAAGTGTCAATATTGTAAAAGAGACTATTATATTTGAATCCCCCTCTTTCCCGTGGTAGGATAATGCTGATAAAGAAAAATAAGGTGGGGACTAAATTAAATGGACTTTTTAACAAGCTCGACGCACTTACACATTACTACATGGGTAATTGCATTGGTACTATTTTTCGTGGCAGCTTTAGCGTCAAAATCTAAAGGCATCCATATGGCATTACGTTTATTCTACATTTTAATTATTATTACTGGTGGAGCTTTATTTATTGAAGGCATGGATTATAATATGGGGATGGATTATGGTATTAAATTCATTCTTGGAATTTTAGTAATTGGTATGATGGAAATGGTATTAGTTCGCAAAGCTAAAAACAAACCGACAACAGTATTTTGGGTATTATTTGCAATTTTCCTTTTTGCTGTTTTATTCTATGGCTTCAAGTTACCAATGGGAGAGAATTTCTTAGCATAAGGAGTAAATACTTCAAATGCTTATTTTCAATGCTACAATTTTATAGAGTAGATTTTGGCCCAAAAGGTTTATTTGAAACTTTTGGGTCGTTTTCTTTTTTATTGGATTATAATAATATCTAAGTACAGAAAAAACTCAGGTAGAAGAAAGGATACCAAAATGCTTTCGACGATCATGCTTTTTTCATCATATGTTTAATTGGTTTCTTTACTTTGTGCGTTTTGTTACAAAAACCGTCTACTAAGGAATCAATCCTGACTGAAAAGGAATTGAAAGATATTCAGAGAAAAATAAAGCAACAAAATAAACAATAAATTAAATGATTTTTGGATAGGTTGATAAAAAAGTACTGTTTTTTCGAGTCGAATCTTTTATTGTCACCGTTTTGCCCTATTTAATATTGGAATTTGTCATTTTAACTTGAAAAGATAGCAGGGTGTCTTTTTTTTTTGGTAAAATGACGATGGTATGGTTTGAAAGAGAGGGATAATTTTGAAATTCAAAAAATGGTTTAGTGCTACTGCAGCATCTATTTTACTAGCTGCATCATTTACAGCAACAACCGTAGCAAATGCTGAAGGAACAAAAACAATTACAGATGAAAGTATATATGACTTGTTAGTAGACCGTTTTTTTAATGGATCTGCGCAAAATGATTTTCATGCAGATCCGAAAGACCCAGCTCAGTTTTCAGGTGGGGATTTTAAAGGGATCGGTGAAAAACTCTCTTTAATTAAAAAGGATATGGGCTTTTCTATAGCTTCTATTGGATCTGTTTTTGCAACGGAAAAATACGATGGTTCAATGGTAACAAGCTATACTGAAATTGAACCGCATTTTGGAACAGCAGAAGAATTAAAGCAATTAATTCAAAGGGCTGAGCAAAATGAAGTGTCGATTATGATTGATTTCCCATTAACGAATGTAAGTGAAAACCATGAATGGGCTCAAGATGATAAGAAGGCTGATTGGGTAGTTGGTACTTCAAATGGAAAAGTTCGATGGAATTTAAAAAATGAAGAAGTTCAAAAGGCACTTATCGATTCAATTGTAAACTTTGTTTCTACATATAAAGTTGGTGGAGTTCGATTAACAAATTTAGACATAGCGGATACTAAGTTTTTAAATGAGATGATTGATGCGATTAAAGACGTCAATGAGGAAATTTATGTTATATCAAATGAAGATAGTGATGCCGATTTTGATGCAACGTATTATGAAGAAACAAATGAAACTTTCCGAAACGTATACAAAAACGTTGATCAAGATTCATCAAATCAATTGAAATATATTGAAAAATTTGTCCAAAATGAAGAGCCACCTACACAATTAATGATTGATAATCTTCAAACTGACCGTTTTACACTCGATGTAGAAGCATATCCTCCAACGAGAGTGAAACTTGCAACTGCTTCAACACTTCTTTTACCGGGTGTACCAGTTATGCAATATGGAACTGAAATTGTAATGAATGGTGAAGCGGGTACTGAGGCACACCAACTATATAATTTCCGTACAGATAAGGAGATTGTGGAGTTTATTGGAAACATCCAAACGATTCGTAACCAATCTGAAACATTGCGTAATGGACAATTTAAGTTATTAAAAAATGAAAATGGATTTTTAGCATTTGAACGTTATTCCGACGATGAAAGATGGATTGTAGTTATTAATAATACTGGAAAAACTACAAGAATTGATGTTTCGGAAGACGATATCGGTGCGGATAAAGAACTACATGGAATGCTAGAGGATGACCTTATTCGTGAAAATGATGAAGGTGTTTATCCAATAGTCCTTGATCGGGAAGTAGTCGAAATCTTCCAGGTTACTGAAAAAAGAGGAATTAATATCTCTTATATAATTGCTTTAGGACTAGTCTATATTTTATTTATAGGATTCATCTTTGCGATTATTAAACGTGGTAGAAGACAACGAGCACAAGAAAATTAAATGAAATCGGCAAAATCATCTATTCGATTTTGCCGATTTTTTTCATTTCAAGAAATTGTAATATTTCCCTATTTGCTTGAATATAACTAAGCCTTTTCAGCAAAAAAGGTAACAAGCTAAACAGTTTTCACTTATGAAGCTAGAATTAATTTTCATAATTTCATGTACATAAAAATATATATGGTTACAAATTTACTTGTTAATCGCAAATGATTAAGAATTCTTTTATTTCATTTTCTTTAAATATATCTAAGTTCGGTAATACAAGATTTTTAATAACATAATAGTAATTTATAAATTAATTTATTTACCCTAAAAGCGATTGCTAGAAAGGAGGATTAATTTGGAAACGGATGAGCTTTTAAAAATTAAGGATTTACACGTAGGTTTTCGAGTTAATGAATCATTCTATAATGCGGTTGATGGGGTATCTCTTACACTTCGAAAAAATGAAATTCTTGCGATTGTTGGAGAATCTGGATGTGGAAAAAGTACGCTTGCGACATCGATTATTGGATTGTTTGATCAAAATAATACACAAGTAAGGGGAGGAATATTATTTAAAAATAATAACTTAGTGACATTAACAGAGGACCAGTTGAACGATATTCGTGGACGTTATATTAGTATGATTTTTCAAGAACCATTATCAGCATTAAATCCACTTATGCGTATTGGGGATCAAGTTGAGGAGGGATTAATTTATCATACAAAACTATCCAACAATGAAAGAAAAATTAAAGTAATTGAATTGTTAAAAAAGGTTGGTATTTTAAATCCAGAGCGAGTTGTAAAGCAATTTCCACACCAATTATCTGGTGGCATGAGACAACGGATAATGATTGCAATCGCAATTTCGTGTAAGCCGAAAGTTATTATAGCAGATGAACCGACCACAGCTTTAGATGTTACGATACAAGCTCAAATTTTAGATTTGCTAGTTGAACTTCAACGTGAAACAGGTGCAGGTATTATTTTAATTACCCATGATTTAGGTGTTGTAGCAGAGGTGGCGAATCGAGTGGCTGTCATGTATGCAGGTGAAATTGTTGAAGAAGCTCCAGTTAAGGAATTATTTCTTCATCCAAGACATCCATATACTCGTTCATTATTTCATTCGATACCACAAATGGATAGTCAGACAGAGCGCTTAAATGTGATAGAAGGGATGGTTCCTTCCTTACAAGAACTTCCGAGACTTGGCTGTCGTTTTTCTTCTCGTATTCCTTGGATTCGTAAAGAAGCTCATGAGAAACGCCCAGCATTACATGAAATTTCACCGGGACATTTTGTTCGTTGTACATGTTGGAAAGAGTTTCACTTTAACAAGGTTAAAGGAGGAGAAACTCGTGAGCTTTATGCGAATTAATAATTTAAAGGTCCATTTCCCGGTTCGAGGAGGTTTTTATAACACAATTGTTGATACGGTCTATGCAGTTGATGGAATTAGTATGGAGTTTGAAAGAGGAAAGGCATATGGATTAGTTGGTGAATCGGGCAGTGGGAAATCTACACTCGGTAAAGCAATAATAGGACTTGAAGATATTACATCAGGGAGTATTTATTATAAAGGAAAAAATGTTACAAATAGACATCGAGACAGAAAATCGGCTTTTAATCGGGAAATTCAAATGATTTTTCAAGACTCACATTCGAGCTTAAATCCAAGAAAACGAGTTCAGGATATAATTGCGGAACCGATAAGAAATTTTTTAAATTTAACGCAGAAAGAAGAAAGTCGAAAAATTAGCGAGCTTTTAGATATTGTCGGTATGCCGGAAGATGCAAAATATAAATATCCCCATGAATTTTCAGGAGGGCAAAAGCAGCGCATTGGCATTGCCCGTGCTATTGCTACAAGTCCAAAGCTAATAATTGCAGATGAACCTGTATCTGCTCTTGACTTATCTGTACAAGCGCAAGTATTGAATTTTATGAAAGATATTCAAAAGGAATTCCATTTAAGCTATTTATTTATTTCTCATGATTTAGGAGTAGTTAGACATATGTGTGACCATATTTCGATTATGTATAAGGGACGATTTGTTGAGACCGGTACGAAATATGATATATACAATAACCCACAGCATATTTATACAAAGCGCTTGCTGTCAGCTATTCCGAAGATTTCGCCAATCGGACGGGAGAAGCGGAAACGTGAACGAATTAAAATAGAACAACATTTTCAAAAGGAATATAAAAAGTATTTTGATAAACAAGGAAGAGTATTAGATTTAGTGCCAGTTTCCAGAACTCATTATGTAGCGATGACTTCACGTTAAAGGAGGTCAATAATTATGTGGAAAACGATTGTAAGAAGATTATTATTTATGATTCCACAATTATTTGTACTGAGTGTTCTTATATTTATATTGGCAAAATTTATGCCAGGTGACCCTTTTACAGGTTTAATTACACCCGAAACAGATCCTTCTCGCATCGAAGAATTGACTGAGCAGGCAGGATTAAATGATCCTTGGCATATTCAATATGTTCGATGGATTACAAGGGCAATTCAAGGTGATTTTGGGTTGAGTTATACGTTTAAAAGGGATGTCGCTTCTTTAATAGGGGAACGTGCATTAAATACCTTTTGGTTATCGTTATTAAGTGTCATTTTACTTTATTTAATCGCGATTCCACTCGGGGTTCTTGCCGGGCGCTATCACAATTCCCGCTTAGATAAAACGGTTGTTTTTTATAGTTTCTTTACGTACGCGATTCCAACTTTCGTATTGTCACTTGTATTTCTTTATATTTTCGGTTATAAGCTTGAGTGGTTTCCGACAAGGGGAAGCGTAAATATTAAATATGAGCCTGGAACATTAGGTTACATTTGGAGTAAAGGCTATCATATCATTTTACCTGCTGTTACTTATGCCATATTAGGGACAACAGGTATCATTCAATATTTACGTTCAGAAATTATTGATACGAAAACGATGGATTTTGTAAAAACAGCTCGTAGTAAGGGAGTTCCTACCCGAAAAGTATATTCAAAGCACATTATTCGAAACTCTTTATTACCTATTGCTGCTTTTCTAGGCTTTACAATTACAGGTCTATTAGGGGGCTCTATCTTTATCGAAACGATTTTTGGCTATCCAGGAATGGGACAATTATTTGTTTCATCCATTTCTTCTCGTGATTATAGTGTCATTACAGCACTCGTTATGTTGTATGGCTTCTTAACGCTACTAGGTAGTTTGTTATCGGATATTATTATGAGCATTGTCGATCCTCGAATCAGGATTGAGTAGGAGGCTTGTAGAAAAGATGAATAAGAAATATAAACGAAAGAAAAAATATAAAAGCTCTCCTCCAACCGGCATTCAAGTTATTTTTCGTGAGTTTAGGAAAGATAAGGTTGCAATGGTGTCATTTTTAACTTTAGCAGCCGTAATTATTACAGTGTTTATATGTGCCTATTTTGTCATCGATCAAGAGGCTTTAATGCGGATAAGTTTACAAGATAATTATGCAAAGCCTGGTGATGAGTTTTTATTAGGGGCCGATCAAGGTGGAAAAGATATACTTGGTCAAATTATTGTCGGTGCGAAAAATTCTATTTTAATCGCAATGTCAATTACTGCTATTACTGGAGCTTTCGGAATTTTTGTTGGTTTAATATGCGGATACTTCGGAGGATGGATTGATAATTTGTTTATGCGCATCATTGACTTTTTTATTACGATACCTTCGTTAATGTTAATTATAGTATTTGTTACTATCATTCCGAAATATTCGATTAGCACCTTTGTATTTATTATGAGTTTATTTTTATGGACGGGAACTGCAAGGCTTGTTCGTTCAAAAACATTGTCAGAAAGTAAGCGTGATTATGTACAAGCTTCAAAAACACTTGGTACAAATGATTTTATTATTATCGTTCGTGAAATTTTACCAAATTTAAGTTCAATTATAATTGTCGAATTAACTTTAAATTTTGCTGGCAACGTTGGAATTGAGACGGGTTTATCCTACTTAGGATTTGGTCTCCCTTCATCCACCCCATCTCTTGGTACGTTAGTCAGTCATGCGAATAATCCTCTTGTATTACAGCAATATTGGTGGGTATGGTTGCCTGCATCTTTATTTATATTATTAATGATGCTTGCCATCAACTATGTTGGTCAAGCGTTAAGACGTTCCGCAGATTCACGGCAACGTTTTAGTTGATGTAAACTCAGAAGCTGCTTGCCTCATATTTATAGACATTTTGTAAATATGTTCGTATAAAGTTGGAAAACTAGTCATGGATGATATTACAAAAAGGGAGGAAGTATATTGGGAAAACGTAGGTGGTCACTTCTTGTATTATTACTTTCAATACTACTTGTTTTAACAGCATGTCGAGAAGACGATAAAGTTAAAAGTAAAGAAGCAGCGAAAGAATTAACAACAGAGGATTTGTTTGATGTATCTGTTTCCAACAAGGGAGAGCCGATTAAAGGTGGGACTCTACAGGTCGCTATGGTAAAGGACGAACCTTTCCAAGGAGTATTCTCTTGGGAGCTTTATGAGGATGGATTTGATGCAGATATTATGAGCTGGGCATCAAATTCGATTTTTGAAGTAGATGGTGATTTTTTAATTACGGATAAAGGTATTGCTTCAATGGATGTAGATGAAAAAAATAAAAAAGTAACGATTAAAATTCGTGAAGGAGTTAAGTGGTCTGATGGTGAACAGTTGAAAATTGATGATGTTATTTTACCGTACTTAATAATCGGGCACCCTTCATATACGGGTGTACGTTATGACTCTTCGTTCCAAAATATTGTCGGCGCAGAAGAGTATCATAACGGTAAGGAGAAAACGATATCTGGTATTAAAAAAATTGATGATCGAACTGTAGAAATTAGTTTTAAACAATTATCTCCTGCTATTTTCTCGGGAGGTGATGGTTTGTGGTCTTATGCTGCTCCAAGTCATCAAATCGCCGATATTCCGGTTGAACAATTAATAGAATCAGACGCAGTACGAAAAAAACCTGTAACATTAGGACCATTTAAATTCAAAAAAATTGTTCCAGGTGAGTCAGTACAATTAGTGAGAAATGATTATTATTGGAAAGGAAAACCGAAGCTAGATGGTGTTGTTATTAAAATGGTACCATCAAGTACAATTTCTCTAGCAATTGGCTCAGGAGAATATGATTTAGTAATGGGCTTTAATGCAACAAAAATGCCAGAGATTGAAAAATACAATAACATTACTGTTTTAGGCCGTCCAGAATTGTATTATTCGTATCTTGGCTTCAAGGTAGGGAAATATGATTACGAAAATAATAAAGTAGTGACAGATATGAATGGTTCAAAAATGGGCAATAAAAAGTTACGTCAAGCAATGGGGTATGCTTTAGATATAGAACAAGTATCTGAAGTGTTTTATCATAATTTGCGTACTCGAGCAGATTCATTAATTCCGCCAGCGTTTACATCGTTTTATGATAATAGCTTAAAAGGCTATAAGTATGATCCTGAAAAGGCAAAAAGTTTATTAGATGAAGCAGAGTATGTTGATGTGGATGGCGATGGATTACGAGAAGATCCAAATGGTAAAAAGTTAGAAATTAAGTTAGCTGCATTGTCAGGGGATGATGCACAGGAAGAAATCATCGCATATTATCTACAAAATTGGAAAGATGTTGGTTTGGATGTGACTTTAACTTCAGATCGTTTAATTGAATTCAACTCATTTTACGATCGAATACAAGCAGATGATCCTGATATTGATATTTTTATGGGTGCTTGGGGGACAGGGACGAATCCATCACCTGCAGGATTATATGGAGCATCTGATCAATATAACTTCAGTAGATATACTTCTAAAAGTTTAGAAACAACAATAAAAAATATTGATTCAGCAAAATCCTTTGATAAGAAATACCGTGCACAACAATTTCGTGCCTTTCAGCAGCATTTAGAAGATGTTGCAACGATGATTCCAATGCAATTCCGTTATGAAATATATCCAGTGAATAAGCGCATTAAAAATTATAGTATAGACTATGCAAATCCTACTGAGCTGCACGAAATCGAACTAGTAGCAGAAGAGCCGATTGCTTCTAAGGAATAATACTAATTTAGATGATTCATAGTTATTATGAGTCATCTTTTTTAGATTGAAATTAGGTAAGAATCCCGACAAACTTTGGGATAATCCCGACAAATTAGAAAAAAATCCCGCCAAACAAGGCGATAATCCCGACAAAAACTTCAAGTTACTCTATAAAAAGAGCAACTCGAAGTTTTTTAATAATCTTTATCTGTAAAGAAAATAGCTATCGTTCCAGGTCCTGCATGGGCTCCAATTGCTGCACCAATCGTTGTAACAACAAAGGATTTTGGATTTAACTTTTGTTCGATTAATGATTGAACTTCTTGAACAAATTCTGAGTCATCTCCATGGCTAATACCAACTGTTTTAGTTGAAAAGTCTCCACCACGCTCTGCCATCATTTCAATCATTCGATTAATTGCCTTTTTACGTCCACGGATTTTTTCGATAGGAATTAATTTTCCATCCTCTACATGTAAAATCGGCTTTATACTTAATAATCCACCGATAAATGCGCTGGATTTTGAAACACGACCGCCAGCAGCTAAATAATCAAGATTTTCTACTGTAAATAAGTGTGTCATATGCTCCGCCATATGGCTAATTCTTGAAGCTAAGTCATCGAGTGACAGACCTTCATTACGAAGTCTAACAGCTTCTTTTACAAGCAAACCATGTCCAAGTGAAGCACATTTTGAATCAATAATTTTTAATTTGAATTGTGGATATTGTTCGCGTACTTGTGCAGCAATCATTACTGCAGTGTTATATGTACCCGACAAGTTTGATGAGAAGGCGATATAAAGCCCTTCTTCATTATTTTTTGCTAATTCTTCAAACTGAGTTAAAAACACTTCGGGAGAGACTTGCGACGTTTTTGGAACAGCTCCTTGTCGCATTGCATCATAAACTGATTTTGGATCAATATCTATAATATCGTTATAATTTGCATTATTTAAATCTACTCGCAAAGAAAATAAATGCACATCCTCTTGCTCAAAATATTCTTTTGGTAAATCGCAACCACTGTCTGTAAATAATTTCATATTCATTCCTCCTTTGAACGAAATGCAGTCATTCATATGATGAGGATAAAGTTCCAACCATATCGTTCTATAATTTTAATCTTTCTTTTAAAAATTTTGCAATACCATCTTCATTGTTACTTAATGTTACTTCATTGGCAATATTTTTTAAATCAGAAATACCATTAGACATCGCAACACCGACTCCAGCATAATCAATCATTTCTAAATCATTATCTTCGTCACCAAAGGCAATAATTCGGTCTCGAGGGATATTCATTTCCTTAGCTATTAGAGAAATTCCTACTGCTTTGTTTAAGCCTTTACGAACGATTTCAATAATGTGGAAAGGTGCACCCCAACGACGATGTTCAATTAGTTCTGCATGGACATTTTCCAAGTGATCACGAATTAAAGGAACATTAGATTCTTCAGCGTGTATTAGTAAGCTTGTAGGATCTTCATTTAAATTCCCTCGTAAGTTTCCAATGGTCACTTGAGGATCTCCCATTTTAAAAATATCCATCATCGTTTTATCTTCTACATGAATAAACACATCATCCATAACTTCTGCGATTAAGTTTTCATATTGGTATTTATCGACAGAATCTACAACATCATAAACAACGCTTAAATCAATTGGGGAATGGACAGTGTTCCAAGATTTGTTTTTAGGATGGTGCACAAGAGCGCCATTAAAGTTAACAATAGGTGTTGTTAACATCAATTCGTTATAATACAACTGACTTGCTCGAAATGGGCGGCCAGTCGCAATCATCACCTGATGTCCTGCTTCTTTTGCTTTGAATAGTGTATTTTTTGTTAATTCAGAGATTTTTTGATTGTCCGTTAATAATGTACCGTCTAAATCTAAAACGATTAAATGTTGTTTCATTAAGGAATTCTCCTTTCTCTATCTTTCTGATTTTATCCTTATGGATATATTTAGTCAAAATTTTGTATTTTGTATTTCACTATTCTGCAAAAAATTCGAACCGGTGATAAGATATATTTAGTTTTAGTTTTTTCTACAATAAAAGAAAATATTAGATGAAAGAACTTTAATAAGAAATTTATTTAGTACAGACTAGGTAAACTAGAGGAGTGGATAAAAATGCATGTTCAAGATGAAATGTGGCAAGATATTCCGTTATTACATGTTTATGATAATTATATGACTGAACATACGCCTGTAGTTATTTTTCTACATGGTTTTTTAAGTGCTAAGGAGCATAATTTACACTATGCGTATCAACTAATAAAAAAAGGTGTTCGTGTCATTATGCCAGATGCACACTTACATGGAAATCGAACAGAAAACCTTTCTGAAAAGAAAATGAATATGCATTTTTGGGAAATTGTTGTGAAGTCGATCAATGAGGTACAAAAAATATATGAGGAACTAAAAGTTAGAGGACTACTAGCTTCTAATAATATCGCTGTAGCAGGAACCTCTATGGGTGGAATTATTACTTCTGGTTGCTTGAAAAAATATGATTGGATTAAAGCTTCAGCTATATGTATGGGAGCTCCAGGTTATATAGAGCTTGCAAATTATCAAATTAAACAGTTTAAATCATTAGGGATCGAGCTTCCGATTACTGCTGAGCAAAAAGAACAGATTGAACTCATTTTAGCAGAATATGATATAACAAAGGATCCAAATCGTTTTAACAATCGACCTATATTGTTTTGGCATGGACATAAAGATGACACTGTACCATTTAAAAATACATATCATTTTTATAAGCTTTTAAGTTCATACTATGAGCAAACACCAGATCGGTTGAAGTTTATCGAATCACCTAAGGATGGTCATAAAGTTCCTAGAGAAGGTGTACTGGCCATAACTGATTGGCTTTCTCAACAATTGGCATAATTGGATTCGATTTGATATGATTAAGTTAACAACATATAGAAAGGGGAAACTAACATGGCAATAAGTGAAGATATGAAAGAAAGCATATTAGGCGCTTTAGAAAATGTAATTGATCCTGAGTTAGGTATCGATATTGTAAATTTAGGTTTAGTATATGATGTAGATTTAAATGATGAAGGTTTAGCTACTATTACAATGACGCTAACTTCAATGGGCTGCCCGTTAGGACCGGTAATAGTTGACCAAGTGAAAACAGCTTTAAGCGAGCTACCAGAGGTAAAGGACGTAGAAGTAAATATCGTTTGGCAGCCAGCATGGTCTAAAGATATGATGTCAAGATATGCAAAAATGGCGTTAGGAATAAGATGAAATATAAAAAAGAGCGGTCTCGAAGTGAGACGGCTCTTTAATTTAGTCAATTCTACAAATAGAAGATGGACAATTTTCACAGCATATTTCCTGCTTTAAATAAGGCAAATCTAAAATTGTTATATATCCTTTTTCAAAGGAAATAACCTTTTGCTTCTTTAAATCATTTAACATACGATTAATCATCTCTCGGCTTGTTGAACAAAGATTAGCTATGTCAGTGTTTGTTAAACTATAGTTAATAAACACCGTTTTTTCATCTATTACTTCACCATAAGTGTTTGACAATCGAATTAATGTGGAGAACAGCGCGCCTTTTTTTCCATGTAAAACTAAATCGCGCAGTAAGCTTTGATTTTTTAAATTTTCATTTTGAAGCCATTTTAAATACTCAATCATTAATGACGGCTGCTGAGTTAAAATCATTTCTAACGAATCCTTACTAATCGTTAGTACTTCAGTTTGAATGATAGCTTTTGCCGTTGTGGAGTGGGAAGTTAATGGGCTAAATAAAGAACATTCCCCAATGATATTGTTTTTTCCACATATTCGAAATGTCAGTTCCTTGCCATTTTCAGTTTCCTTACTAATTTGAACAGAGCCACTTTTAATGAAAAATATATCACCAGCACTTTCACCCTCTTGAAAGATATGACTGCCTTTATCAACTTTTAACAATAATCCATGCTCCTCAAATAAGCGATAAAGATCCATAGGTAATGAATTTATTAATGACATTTCATCACATCCTTTCATTAGTGAAAGTTCGTATAATCAGTTTGAATTAAATTTAAACAAGTATACCTAATATATGATAGCATAACTCTTTATCATCTCGAAAAAACTTTATCTTGATTCAATAAAATTCATCCTTTCTATACTATCAGAGGAGAAATGACTATGTTTTTTAATTCAAGGGGTATAATAACGTCAGCTAAATCAATATAAGGTTTCCGGTAGGTGTTACGGATTTTGAAGAGGAGCTTTCGAGCAAGCTTAAAAAAATCCGCACTATATGCAGGTGTGTGATTAGTAGAGAGATTTTTTGCATTTACATTTTAAACAGCTTATAATCAAATTAGTCAAAGAAGGTCAAACTGTAATCTTCATTCATTTTGAAAGGGTGTTTAAATGATGCAATTTCAACAGCAAGATAATCGTAGTCCATTAGAGCAATTTGGTCGTAATTTAATTGAACAAGTAAAAAGTGGCAAAATGGATCCTGTTATTGGTCGTGATGAAGAAATTCGCAACGTCATTCGTATTTTATCAAGAAAAACGAAAAATAACCCGATTTTAATAGGGGAGCCTGGTGTAGGGAAAACTGCAATTGTAGAGGGTTTGGCGCAAAGAATTGTACGAAAAGATGTGCCGGAAGGGTTAAAGGATTGTATTTTGTATGAACTTGATATGAGTGCTTTAATTGCAGGAGCAAGCTACCGTGGGCAATTTGAGGAACGTTTAAAAGGCGTGTTAAAGGAAGTAAAGGAATCGGAAGGCCGAATTATTTTATTTATCGATGAAATTCATACTATTGTTGGTGCAGGGAAAACCGATGGAGCGATGGATGCAGGTAATATGCTAAAACCGATGCTAGCACGCGGGGAACTTCATTGTATTGGTGCCACAACCTTGGATGAATACCGTATGTACATTGAAAAGGATCCGGCATTAGAACGACGCTTCCAACAGGTGATGGTTCGAGAGCCTTCTATAGAAGATACTGTTTCAATCTTGCGTGGATTAAAAGAACGTTTTGAATTACATCACGGTGTTCGAATTCATGACCGCGCAAATTTAGCAGCAGCAGAACTTTCAAACCGTTACATTACAGACAGATTTTTACCAGATAAAGCAATTGATTTAATCGATGAAGCTTGTGCGATGATTCGAACTGAAATCGACTCTATGCCACAAGAGTTAGATGCGGTTACTCGTCGTGTTATGCAGTTAGAAATTGAAGAACAAGCGTTAACAAAAGAAAAAGATGAGGCGAGCAAGAAGAGATTAGAAGCGCTTCGTTCAGAATTAGTAACTTTAAAGCAATCCTCTGAAAATATGCGTCAAAAATGGGAACAAGAAAAACAAAGCTTGCAAACGATACAGAAAAAACGTGAGCAATTAGATCGTTATCGCCGAGATTTAGAAGAGGCAGAAAGCAAATATGACTTAAACAAAGCAGCAGAACTTCGTCATGGAAAAATCCCTGCATTAGAAAAAGAGTTAGCAAGTCTTGAAGAAGATTTAAAAAATGCTTCTGAAACGAGAATTTTAAGGGAGGAAGTTACGGCGGATGAAATTGCAGCGATTGTTTCAAGATGGACTGGAATTCCTGTTATAAAATTAGTTGAGGGAGAACGTGAAAAATTATTGCGTTTGAAGGATACCCTTCACGAACGAGTTGTTGGACAAGATACAGCAGTGAAACTTGTTACAGAAGCAGTATGGCGTGCTCGTTCAGGAATAAAAGATCCAAATCGCCCAATCGGTTCCTTTATTTTCTTAGGTCCTACTGGTGTAGGGAAAACAGAACTTGCAAAAGCATTGGCTGCCCAACTTTTTGATTCAGAAGATCATTTTATTCGTATTGATATGAGTGAATATATGGAAAAGCATAGTGTATCTCGCCTTGTTGGTGCTCCTCCTGGATATATTGGTTATGAAGAGGGTGGACAATTAACAGAGGCAGTTCGTCGAAGCCCATATTCGGTCGTACTGCTTGATGAAATTGAAAAGGCACATCCAGATGTGGCGAATATTTTGTTGCAAATATTAGATGATGGTCGTATTACGGACAGTCAAGGTCGTTTAGTAAACTTTACGAATACCGTTGTTATTATGACTTCAAATATTGGCTCCCATTATTTATTAGAGTCCAATGACAAGGAACAAAAATCTATTGAAGATTTAGTGATGCATGAACTTCGGGCACATTTTAAACCAGAATTATTGAACCGGGTAGATGATATTATTACATTCCACGCGTTAACTTCTGAACATTTTAACGCCATTGCTTGGAAATATGTACAACAATTGCAAGAGCGTGTAGCAGAGCAGGAGATTGAACTAAAGGTAAATGTTAATGTTATCTCTTGGATAGTGGAACATGGTGTTGATCCTCAGTTTGGTGCAAGACCTTTAAAACGATTTATACAGCGTAATGTTGAAACAGCCGTTGCAAAAGAGTTATTAAAAGGAGAAGTGCTACCAGGAGATTCGTTGCAAGTTTATATGCAAGATGGGGAATTAGTTGTTACAAAATAGATGAAAAGAGGGTGTCTAAAAGTAAAAATTTTGGACACCCTGTTATCTTATTTGGCAAATATTTGCTTAATAGTATTGGCTACTGTGATGGACAATCTGTACCGAAAACAAGGGGTTAGTCAATGACTTTTTATACGCAACCCCTTTCTAATAGTGGGATACACTTGAGAGGAAAATTATTATACTAAATTAATATTTCAAATAATAAAATGTTGTTCTCTCTTAAATAATTTTATCAGTTATATGCACCCTTACTTTCCAGTTCGAAGTTGACAGTTATTTTATTTAAGGACTCTGCTGTTAATGGATAGTCCTTTAATTGTTCGGGTTTTATTCTATTATGGAAAAGTACATTTTTTAAATTATAGATATCTGCCTCTTTATTAATACCGTTTAGATAGGTTGCTCTAATTTCTTTTTCTATCTGTTTTGATACTAACTCTTGAATTTTTTTTACAGACAATTGATTTTCCACATTAATTAATGCACCTTTCGCTACAACCGTTATGTTAAAGTGAAAATCATCCCCTTTTTCAATCAATTCAATCTTTGCAGATGGTTTCATAATTCTTACAGTACCTTTTATATCGTCTCCTTCTACAAGATTAACAGGTGTATTTTGAGTATGAGTTTGGATCCATCTAAGGCCAACAATCTCCTTATATGATAGCCACTCCTTATATTTTCCATTGCTTACTGGAAAAGCACCGTTTATTTGTAATACTTTTTTGTCTTCTGGTTCTTGAACAGATTGTTTCCAGTCTGTTTCATTAATACTTAAAGAAGGTAGCAAGGCAGTTCCGCCAGGTTCTTTATATGCAGAGATAAATTTAAACATTCGCATCGGTTCAATATATGAATAAAGTTTATACGTATCAGTAGGTTTATACAAAATTGTATATACTGGAGGCAGTTGAAAAAAACCTGTAGTACTTAGTATGTCTTCGATGGATTCCTTTGTTCCAAACATCCATGGAGTATAACGAAAATCACCGTGTTTCACTAACGATTGTTCTACGTTCCCGATTCCTTTTTTTAAAGCAGATTCTGTAAAAATAATTGCTCCAACATGTGACCAGTTTACTTGTTGTTGAGTTGTACGATATAAATTATAGACAGCATCATTTATATTTTCACCTGTAGCCTTACCAATGAATAAAGGGGCGGGTTGTGTAATTTTTCCGGTTTCCTGCTTAGATACATTGGAAAAATCGAGCATTTGTACATAAATAATATATTTCTCCTCTTTATAGTCAATTGCTAATGTAGAAATATAATCAACTTCTCCAATTTCTTTTTCATCCCAACATCCTGCTAGAAATAAAAGGATGAAGCATATTATTAAAAATTTTAATTGAGTCAATTTCCCTTATCCCCCTGTTTATCTTTATCAATAGGATTAAGAATTGATGCACGTTCATCCTGCTTTACTGCAGGAAACCTCAGAATAGATTTGAAGAAATCTTTTTTCACAAACGGAGATATTGGACTTAAATATGGTAAGCCAAATGATTCCAGTTTTGCAAGATAAGCAAGAATTACATAAAGGCTAATAAAAAATCCTAACATTCCTAAAAAGGATGAAAGAAATATAGACGAAAATCTTAAAATGGAAACAGTCCCGTAAAACGCCTGATTCCCAAGAGTAAAAGTTGCAACAGCAGTAAGTGAAGCGATTACTAACATAGTTGGAGAGGTAACGCCCGCTTGAATTGCAGCGCTACCTACGATAAGCCCACCTACAACCGAAACAGTTTGACCTACTGCTTTTGGCAGTCGAACACCCGCTTCACGAAACAATTCAAATAAGAAAAGCATTAATAACATTTCAAAGGTTGCATTAAATGGGATCCCTAATCTAGATGAAGCTACCGTTGCTAGTAATGGGAATGGAATTTGATCTGCATTAAAAGAAGATAAAGCTACCCAGAAGGATGGTAGAAAAAGTGCAATTATAAGTCCAAACAATCTAAGGATGATTTCGAATGTTGCATAGTAGTAAGGGGTATGGTCATCCTCGGCAGTTTTGAGTAGTAATCCAAGATTTGCTGGACCTATTAATACATTTGGAGAATTATCCATAAAAATAGCAAATCTGCCCACACCTAAACTACTAACAACACTGTCAGGACGAGAAGTTGCCTTTAATACAGGAAAAAGTGAAAAATTATTGTCACTTAGAAATCCTAATAACTGATTGTCACTATTTAAAAAATCGATTTTAATATTATTCAATCTTTCAGTAACTTCTTTAATCATTTGTTTATTTTGAATATCTGTTAGATAAATAAGCATTACTTTTGTTTGGCTTCTTTCTCCAATAACAAAAGAAGTTGTAACAAGGGAATTAGATTTAATTCGTTTCCGAACTAAGGCAATATTAGAACTTATGTCCTCAACAAAGGAATCTCTTGGACCTCGGACGGATACTTCCGAATTAGATTCTTCAAGGGAACGCTTTGGTGGATCAGATGTATTAAAAAAATAAATGGTTTGTGCTATTACAATTGCTGTAAATCCATTAAATACTTTATCTAAAAGTGTTGCATCAACATCCTGATCATTTATAGACCACTGCATTTGCATAGAGCAATTTAAGTGTTCCACTCCTTTAAGACTATAATTAGAATATTTTTCTTGTATATCTGGAAAGATAGTATTTAGCAAAATGGTATAGTCAGTTAAACCATTACAATATACAACTACCATCTTTTGCGTTTCTTTAGAGTTAGTTAAATATTGTTTCTCGATGATTACATCCGACGAATAATTAAAGAGATCAGTTAAATATTTTTCAACTGTTTGTTCATTATTCAACATATGTGCTCTTCCTTTTCTTGGACAATTTAATTAATAATGCAATAAGTAGAGTAACAAACATCACAAGTATACAGGAGATCAAATAATAATAATGACTTAAAAAGGTTAAATAAGCTTCATTTGATATAGGAACTAGAATAACCAAAAGGTAAAGGATACAAATAAATGCTTGTATATTAAAACGCTGCTTTTTTTCTTTTATGTCAAAGACTTCTGTAATTAAATATAAAATTATTGATAAATGAATAAAATTCCCAGATGTCCATTGATAAATCGATAGAAAATCAAGATGATTAAAATATGAGCCAATTCCTAGTATTCTCCATTGAAAGAAAGAAGGATATCTTAGTCTTGATGCTTCCTCTACACCAAATATCGCTATTGCACCAAGGAGTGGTCCAACTGTTAATATAGCCAAAAAGGTAATAATCATAGTAAAATGTTTGAATTTTAGTTTCTGTGTAACTTGGTGTTGAAGTATAATGATTATAAATATTTCAATCATTGAACTAAAGACAATGAATGCTCCATGAAATACTTCCTTCCATCCATTTTCCACTAGTATTGGAGTTATGAGTTTGTAATTTTTATCAGGAATAGTACCAAGAGCTACAAATAAACCAAATAGTATAACAAATGGAAGTATGACACCAGCACAAATGGCAATGATATTTAGTTTTCCATATGAAATGTAAAGAGAACAAGCTAACAAAAACAGAGTAATAATAATTGTAGGGGTATTGAACAAAAATGATTCTTTTGTCCACATTACTGTCTCTTTTAAGGTAACCCACCCTGTTATAAGTAGATACGATGCGATTAAAATAGCTATTATCCTACTTAACAATCGAGAATAAGTGGTTGATAACCATTCAAATACAGACATCGTTTGAAAGTGACCTGACACATAGATAAATAACAATGAAAGAACAATGGTTAAGGCATAACCGATAATAACGCTAATCCATGCATCGCGACCTGAAGCGTCAATTAATATTGGAGTAACGATTACATGATTGCTTAACCCAGTGCTTAAAAGGATAATAGTGAAAAGCTGTAATATGGATATTTTTTTCATTTACTATCCTCCGATAAGGTAGAATGAACTATGCTACAACTATTGCCAAATTTTCTTTCTTATATAAGCTGAATTCTACATAATGTTAGTAATATTGTTTAAGAAGAATTATTTATATGTTGAGTATTTAGAGATGTATTTTTCGAATTACTGAATCAAAAAAGCTGCTATTATGGAAAAACATTTCCACAATAGCAGCTTTTGTATACTTTCAATTTCATAATGATTATTATTAATTTAAAATAAAAAGCACTTCAATAAGCTGAAGTGCTTTAAATATTAATGATGATCTGCTTCTGGCATAGGGTCGTTCGGAATGATTGCACTAATAAGAGAAACTAAAATAGCAAAAATTACTGAAATAACAGCGCCAGTTGTAAAGTCAAAGTGAACACCTAAAACCGAGCTAACTACATAGTTTAACATTGTAACTAATAGAAAAGACCATACTAAAGTCATTACATATTGCATTTATTTCACCTCTACTGAACTTTTTTCAATAGTATACCTATATTCATCTAATTTATCATAACATAGGTCTGTAAAAAAGGACAATAAACTTTTAGAACAATTCGTGAATTAAAGGTTGAGGAAAGAAAAATTATGAGCTATAATTATGACCAAGTACTAAATGTAAGTCATAAAGACTGGGGGATTTGAAATGAATGCAGGGATTATTGGATTAGGGAAATACGTTCCAGAAAAAATCGTAACAAATTTTGATTTAGAAAAAATTATAGATACAAATGATGAGTGGATTCGAACAAGAACAGGAATTCAAGAAAGAAGAATTGCGAGAGAAGATGAAAATACGTCGCATCTAGCGTTAGAAGCAGCAAAACAAGCACTAGCTGATGCAAATATTTCAGCTGATCAAATTGGTTTAATATTAGTAGCAACTGTAACACCAGATCAATCATTTCCAAGTGTTGCATGTCAATTACAGGAATATTTAGGTGCTGTAAATGCTGCAGCGATGGATGTTTCAGCAGCTTGTTCTGGATTTATTTACGGATTAGCAACTGCAAAACAGTTTGTTGAAAGCAAAAGCTATCAATATGTATTAGTAGTAGGTGCTGAAAAATTATCGAAAATTACTGATTGGACAGATCGAAATACAGCTGTATTATTCGGTGATGGTGCGTGTGCTGCGGTAGTTGGTGAAGTTAGTGAAGGACGCGGCATTCTAGCATTTGAATTAGGTGCTGATGGATCAGGTGGGAAACATTTATATTTAAATGAACAAGATGCCATTTCTATGAATGGTCGCGAAGTGTTTAAATTTGCAGTAAGACAAATGGGTGAGTCCGCTGTATCTGTTTTAGAAAAAGCGGGATTATCTAAGGAAGATGTAGACTTTTTAGTTCCACACCAAGCGAATATTCGCATTATGGAAGCTTCTAGAGAGCGTTTAGAACTACCTGAGGAGAAACTATCAAAACGAATTCATAAGTATGGAAATACATCATCTGCTTCTATCGGTATTGCATTGAAAGATGAATTAGAAGATGGCAATATTAAAGATGATGATATAGTTGTATTAGTTGGTTTCGGCGGTGGTTTAACATGGGGAGCAACTGTTATTAAGTGGGGAAAATAATAGAAATCGAAAATTATTTATAGTAATTTATAAATAGTTTATAACCTAAGGGGGATAAAAATACTATGAACAGAAGAGTCGTAATTACAGGTATTGGAGCCGTTACACCACTAGGTAATACAGTAGAAGAAACTTGGGAAGCGTTAATCGCTGGGAAATCAGGTGTAGGCCCATTAACAAGATTAGATAGTGAAAAATTCCCTGCTAAAGTAGCAGCGGAAGTTAAAGATTTTGATATTGAACAGTATGTTGAAAAAAAAGAAGCAAGAAAAATGGACCGTTTTACTCATTATGCACTAGCTTCTTCTATTATGGCGGTAAAAGATGCTAATTTAACTATTACAGATGAAATCGCTAATAAAGTAGGGGTTTGGATTGGATCTGGTATCGGTGGGATGGAAACATTTGAAAATCAATTTGAAACGTTCCAGCAACGTGGTGTTCGTCGAGTAAGCCCATTCTTCGTACCAATGATGATTCCAAACATGGCTTCAGGTCAAGTTTCCATTCATTTAGGTGCAAAAGGTATTAATTCTTGTTCAGTGACTGCTTGTGCATCAGGAACAAACTCAATTGGAGATGCGTTTAAAGTAATTCAACGTGGTGATGCGGATGTTATGATTACTGGCGGAGCAGAAGCACCAATTGTTAACATGGCTGTTGCAGGATTTTGCTCTAGTACAGCGTTATCTTTAAATCCTGATGCCCAAACTGCTTCACGACCATTTGATGCAAATCGAGATGGTTTCGTTATTGGAGAAGGTGCAGGGATTCTTGTACTTGAAGAGTATGAATTTGCAAAAGCGCGCGGTGCGAAAATTTATGCTGAAATCATTGGCTACGGTTCAACAGGTGATGCACATCATATTACAGCGCCTGCACCAAATGGAGAAGGAGCTGCCCGCGCAATTAAACAAGCAATAGTTGATGGAGGAATAGATCCGACTCAAGTTGGTTATATAAATGCTCATGGAACGAGTACGCCATATAACGATTTATTTGAGACAATGGCTGTTAAATCAGTGTTTGGTGAGCATGCATATAAATTAGCAATGAGCTCTACAAAGTCTATGACTGGTCACTTGTTAGGAGCTGCTGGTGGTGTGGAAGCAATATTTACAGCATTAGCTTTAAAAGAGGGCATTTTACCTCCAACAACAAATTTAACAACTCCAGATCCTGAATGTGACTTAGATTATGTTCCTAACGAAGCACGTAAGCAATACGTTGAATATGCAATGAGCAATTCACTAGGTTTCGGTGGTCACAACGCAAGTATTTTATTAAGAAAAATAGATTAATTTCTAAAATAGAATTTTGTCGATAATAAAAATGCCTTTAGCGAAAAGCTAAAGGCATTTTTATATAGCAAATTGAATATTAACTTAGTAAAGGAAGGTGGACATGTTATTTCGATTTATTCTATTTTTATTTAATTATGGAATTTGTGTTATGTCATTTGGCAATCTTTTATTATATTTAAATTACCGAACACTTGGGTATTCATGGTCTGCTGTATGGGAATTTATCCTTGGAACATATGAATTATATTTAGGGATTGGTTCATTAGTTGTTTTATTTATCTTGATTTTCGACCTAATCCCATCGCGCTCTCCATTCTGCTAATCGTTTTAGAAGCAATTGCGTTTGCTTTTTCAGCACCTTGATCTAAAATTTTATCTAATTCATCTGAGTTAATTAATTGATTGAAACGTTCTTGAATCGGTGTTAGGTGATCGATTAAACTTGTTGCGACTCCCTCTTTAAATGCACCGTATCCTAATCCTTCATACTTTTTAACAAGCGCTTCAATACTTTGTCCCGTAACTGCTGATTCGATTGTTAAAAGGTTAGAAACGCCTGGTTTATTTTGTTCATCAAATGCTACATAACCATCTGAATCTGTAACAGCGGATTTAATTTTCTTTTCAATTTGTTTTGGTGTATCTAAGAAACGAATAGTTGCTTTTGAATTTGGGTCAGATTTGCTCATTTTTTTCGTTGGTTCTTGCAATGATTTAATACGTGCTCCTGCTTTTGGTAATTGAATTTCAGGAATAATAAATACTTCACCATAACGTTTATTAAATCGTTCTGCAAGGTCACGTGTTAATTCGATATGTTGCTTTTGATCATCACCAACTGGGACAATGTTTGTATTATATAAAAGAATATCTCCAGCCATTAATGGAGGATATGTTAAAAGACCTGCTGTTACAGATTCTTTTCCTTCCGATTTGTCTTTGAATTGAGTCATCCGTTCTAATTCACCAATTGTTGCAACACATTGTAACATCCATCCAGCTTGGGCATGTGCTGGTACTTCAGATTGAATGAATAATGTTGCTTTATTTGGATCAATTCCTGTAGCTAAATAAGTAGCGGCTAGCGTACGAATATTTTGCTGTAATTCTTTTGGATCTTGTGGAACAGTGATCGCATGTTGATCAACGATACAATAAATGGCATTCCCTTCTTCTTGAAGTGCAGGAAATTGCATAAATGCTCCAATATAATTTCCTAGTGTAATAACTCCTGTTGGTTGAACTCCTGAAAAAATAGTTTTCACGTTTAAATCCTCCTATTATTTGTTTAGCTGAATTCGATAAAAATATTAATGGCTAGCGAAAGCCACCCAGCCCCTCGAGGTCGCTTCACTACCTTCCTACGTGTGCGAACACTTGTCAGGTCTCTGATGGGGGACGCTTGCGCTTTTGTAATAAAAAAACACCATGCGTCTCCATACGATTAACGTATAGGGACGAATGATGTTGAATCCGCGGTACCACCCAGTTTGTCGAAAAAACTCGACCACTTGTTCTTCGTAACGTGAAGTAAACGAGCTTTACTACTTTAGTTCATAAAGCCAACTCGAAAGTCCATTCCATTTGTTCCGTCTTCTGTTTCCACCAGCCACAGATTCTCTAGACACGGTAATCAAATGTACTACTCTTTGTCATTGTTTTTCCAATTTGTTTTAAAATTATATAAAAAAATAAGTATAAAAGCAAATGATAATTTCTTTCTAAAGTTGGAATGAAAATGAAAGAGTTTGGCTAACATTGTATTAGCAAAAATATTTCAACAAATAATTTTTTGTAAAAAAACGTTGAAATTAACAGAAAGTTATGATTTCTTCTCGATTAATGTCGACTAATTGAGAATGCCAAGTGAAACGTAAGAATATTAAAGTATATGTTTTAACCTAGTATATATGGGGAATATAAATTGTACACAGAATAACGTAAAATGAAAAACTCTGTATTATAGAGAAATTTTGTTCACAATAAATATTTTCTAGGACATCTTTTTTATTGGTAGACTATATCCAAATAGGAAAGAATGATGTATAATAAAAACATAGTCTTAAATTAAATTAATTCTAAACTAATAAGAACTTGACAATAGATTAAATCACTAAGAAAGGAAGTGTAATAATGATTGTAACATTATTTACGTCTCCAAGTTGCACATCATGTAGAAAAGCTAAAGCATGGTTAGAAGAACATGACATTCCATATAAAGAACGTAATATTTTTTCAGAACCTTTAACAATAAGTGAAATCAAAGAAATATTACGAATGACTGAAGATGGTACTGACGAAATTATCTCAACCCGTTCAAAAATTTTCCAAAAATTAAATGTAGATGTTGAAAGTCTTCCTTTACAACAACTATATGAATTAATTCAAGAATATCCTGGATTATTACGTCGTCCAATCATCTTAGATGAAAAACGATTACAAGTAGGATATAACGAGGATGAAATTCGCCGATTCTTACCAAGAAAAGTTAGGGCATTCCAATTACTTGAAGCTCAACGATTGGTAAATTAGGAATTAGAGATAAGTCGATAAAATCCATTTTAGTTGGATTTTATCGATTTTTGTTTTATCGTTAGTAACATAGCTTGGTGGAGAATACTTTCGAATAAAAAACACATATAATTATTAAATCTTTTCAAAATTTTATACTTGATTTCGAATGTATAGTCTACTACAATTTCAATAATTCAAATTATTTTGTTTGGATGATGTTTTTCCCTTTTCATTTTATTTAGGTAATCATACAATAGAATTATAGAATAAGGCATATTAATATAAATAAATACTGTTTTATTCTATGGCTGTAAATTGCCACAAACTTTGAATTGCAAGATTAAAACTTTGCATTCAAAACATACTAAGAACGCTTTCTTTGTTTTTCAACGAATGACTGTGAAGGGAGTTGAAGTCTAATGGACATCGAACGCGTAAACGAAAACACAATTAAGCTCTTTATTACGTACCGTGATATTGAGGATCGTGGTTATAGTCGCGAAGAAATTTGGTATAACAGAGCAAAAGGGGAAGAACTTTTCTGGGATATGATTGGCGAAATAAACACAGAAGATTATTTTGATTTAGATGGCCCAATTTGGATTCATGTAAATGCTTCTGAACATGGTCTCGAAGTCATTGTAACTCGTGCAAACCTTAGTGCCGATGGAGAGTCTAACTCATTGCTATCGAGTTTCGAGGAACATCGAGATGCTGCTCACAATAAATTAGACGAATCTATTTTTGATTCATTTGATGATGAAGCTAATGAAGAACATCAAGGAATCACGAATATTGCAATTTATAAATTTAAGGACATTGATGAAATTATCCCTGTAGCAAATCGTATTGTTTCATATGGACTGAAATCATCATTGTTCAAATTTGAAAAATACTATTATGTAGCAGTAGATTTTTCAGATGTTGATAAGGAAGAACGTCAAAATGTTCGTTCTATCATTAATGAATACTTAACAAGTTCCAAAATTACAATTTATCGTCTGCAAGAATATGGCGAAACAATTATGTTAGAAAATTGCTTTGAAACTGTTATCGAATACTTCGCATAAATAATGAGAGATGTCTTGTCCTAAGATGAGGCACCTCTTTTTTTATTTTATTCAAGTTCAAATCGTTATTTGTGTCTTTCTTCCAGTCCTATGAAATCATTTAAGATTTTCAATAATTTTCTGATTTATTAATACTTTACCTTGAAAATGATATTACTCCTTTTTACAATAATATTGAAGGAGGTTCTTTATGCTTGTAGCTCTTACAGAACAAAGTGAACAATTTGTTTTGAACTCAAGCATACCTAAATCAACATTAAAACAACTTCGACAATCGACAAAATTTTATTGCCCACAATGTAAACAACAACTTCAATTTAAAATTGGTACTTTTAAAATTCCCCATTTTGCACATAGCATTAAAAATAATTGTGAACAGTACTTTTCAGAAGGTGAGACAGAGCGTCATTTAATCGGAAAAGAACAATTATTTCAATTTTTAATTTCCAAACATATCGCTGTACAATTAGAACCATATTTAAAAAGGTTAAAACAACGACCAGATTTATTTATAAATCAAGACGGCTATAAAATTGCAATTGAATTTCAATGTAGCCCCATTTCATTGGAGAGAAAAGATGAAAGGGATTCGGGTTATAAAAGACATTTCATTACACCGCTATGGATTCCAGCCCCTCCAATTAATAAACAATTTTCAAATGGGATCATAAAAATTTCTTTATCTAAACAACTACAACAATTTCTCTTAACTTATAATCAACAACAATATATTATGATGTACGACCCGAATATGCGACAATTTCTCTATTTATCGAATTTACTATTTATAAATGGCAATCAATATTTATGTAAAGTACAAGCCTTACCTATAGAGAATCAGCAGTTTCCTTTTTATTTACCGAAAGTAATAAATAAAAAGGAATTTTCTCAATATGTATTGCTCTACCGTGCTTTTACACATAACTATTTAAAGTCAAGAGTATTATTAAGTAGAAAAGGTGTTAATGACTTATTTTTAAGGAGTATTTATGAGCTTCGATTAAACATTCAATCGTTACCTAACTATATTGGAGTTCCAATTCGAGAAAGTGATGCAATAAATAACTTTAGCGTAGAATGGCAGGCTGCGTTATTTTATTTTTTGCAAATTTATAACTTAACGATTTCAATGATAAATAAACAATCTATAAGTTATTTTTTAAAATGGGCAAATATAAATAATACAAAGCGTGCTTTTTCTGCTGTTCATAGCTATTGTAGACTGCTGCAATTACTTTCTATAGATGGTCCTCATGATGTTTGCCGTGAGGAAGAGGTTGAAAATCAGCTATATAGCCATTTTCTTGCAAACAACTATAAATCTTGAGAAAATGGAAATGTGATTTCAATTTAGAAATAAATACGTATCGGAGGCTTTTCTAATGGCGAAAAAAGTATTAACTCGTGAGGAAGTACCTGTAGAATTAACATGGGATTTAGAAGGAATTTTCCCATCAGACGCAGCATGGGAAGAAGAGTTTAAAGCAATTGAAGGTCTGCTACCAGAAGCAGAAAAATATAAAGGAAAAGTAGCTGAAGGTGCGAAAAGTTTATATGATACACTTCAATTTAGCGATAAGTTATCAGAACGCTTCGGAAAGCTATATGTGTACAGTCATTTAAAGCATGACCAAGATACTACTAATGGAAAATATCAAGGTATGGAAGGTAGAGTACGTTCTTTAGGTGCAAAGCTTTCTGCAGCGTTTTCATTTATAACACCAGAGATTTTATCTGTTGAAGAAGAACAAATTCAAAATTATTTAAATGAGTATGAGCCATTACAACTATATACTCAAATGTTAACAGAATTAAATTTACAACGGCCACATGTTTTAACTGCTGATAAAGAAGAATTATTAGCGCAATTTTCAGAAGTAACAAGCGCTTCAGGAAGTACTTTTAGCGCATTAAATAACGCTGACCTTGAATTCCCACATGTGAAAAATGATGAAAGGGAAGAGGTACCGTTAACGCACGGTAATTATATTACGTTTTTAGAGAGCGATAATCGTGAAGTACGTGAAGGTGCATTTAAAGCAATGTATGAAACATACGGTAAGTTTAAAAATACATTTGCATCAACTTTATCAGGTAATGTAAAGGCACATAATGTAAGTGCAAGAATTCGCAAATATAACTCTGCTCGTCATGCAGCAATGAGCAAAAATAATATTCCTGAAAAAGTATACGACCAACTTATTTCGACAATCCATGAATATTTACCGGTACTTCATCGTTATATTGCACTTCGTAAACAAGTATTAGGTGTAGATGAACTTCATATGTATGATTTGTTTACTCCATTAGTAAAAGAAGTAAAAATTGAAATGCCCTATGAAAAAGCAAAAGAAATAATGGTAAAAAGCTTTGAGCCACTAGGTGAAGAATATCAATCCATCGTACAAAAGGGCTTGGATAGTCGTTGGGTAGATGTCCTAGAAAATAAGGGGAAACGTAGCGGGGCCTATTCTTCAGGCACGTATGGAACAAATCCTTTTGTTTTAATGAACTGGCAAAATAACTTAAATAATTTATTTACGTTAGCTCATGAGTTTGGACATAGTATGCATAGCTACTATACTCGTCAAAATCAGCCATATCCTTATGCGGATTATTCGATTTTTGTAGCTGAAGTTGCTTCTACATGTAACGAGGAATTATTATTTGATTATTTATTAAAAACAACTGACAATAAAGAGCATAAAATTTATTTATTAAATCACTGGCTAGATGGATTTAGAAGCACAGTATTCCGCCAAACAATGTTTGCAGAATTTGAACATCTTGTTCACGAGATGGATCGTAATGGAGAGGCGATTACGGCAGAGCGTTTGACTGAAATTTATTATGATTTAAACAAACAATATTTTGGTGATGCAATAACTATTGATGAAGAAATTGGTTTAGAGTGGGCACGAATCCCACATTTCTATTACAATTACTATGTTTATCAATATGCAACAGGTCAAAGTGCAGCAACTGCATTAAGTAAGCAAATATTAGAGGAAGGCAATCCTGCTGTTGAACGTTATATTAATAGCTTCTTAAAGGCTGGATGTTCAGATTTCCCAATCGATGTGTTAAAAGCTGCTGGAGTGGATATGGAATCACCAACACCTATTCGTGAAGCTTGTAAAGTATTTGAAGAGAAGTTAAACGAGCTTGAATCTTTGTTGCTAAATAAGTAAAAACTACTAATAGTCATTCATGTTTATAAATAAAAATATTCACCTCATGTCTTAATCTTAAGAATTGAGGTGATTTTTTATTATAATTGTTGAGCAAATCATTTACTTTATAACTTTGAAATTAGAAAATTCTTAATACTTTAGTCGTGATTTAAATTTCATATGAACACTCTAAAATACCTTCTGAAAATAGATACTGTATCAATATTATATTGAAAACGTTTACTATATGACGATTTTGTGAAACTAGTAAAGTTTCGTTGCATAGATTATTATTCCATGATAAATTAAATACGTGAAATAAATCACATAACAAACATACACCCCTTTGTTTGAACGTGAACATTTCTCCCATCCCCTTTGTGAAAAGAGCCGTCGTTAGCGACGGCTCTTTTTCTATAGTATTAAAAATATACTACTTCTTATTTAATAAGTGGGATATTTATTACAAACAGCCCTATGATTCTCATATAGAATATGAGTAAATTTTAAGTTTATGGATATAAATTTATCCTAAGGCTTAAGTACTACTTTAATACAGTCTTCTTGTTTTGTATCAAAAACTTCATACCCGTGCTTTGCTTTATCGAGTGGTAGGACATGTGTAATAATATCACTTGGATCTACTTTGCCTTCAGCAATTAAATTATAAAGAAACGGCATATAGTGGATGACTGGTGCTTGTCCAGTACGTATATTAACATTACGTTGGAAAATATCTCCTAAAGGGAATCCGTTATAACGGCCTCCATAAACCCCTGTAATTTGGATTGTTCCTCCCTTTCGAACAGCTTGACTGGCAATGATTAGCGCACCCATTGCTCCACCCTGTAACTTTAAACCACTTGCTAGGAACTCTAGAGGGGTCATTTTTCCACTCATTCCGACACAGTCAATGACAACATCTGCACCACCTTTTGTTATTTCCTTTAAGTACTCACCACAATTTTCGTGGTCTTCAAAGTTGACGATTTCAACATTGTTCGTATGTTTTGCATGTTTAAGTCGATAGCTAATATAATCGACAGCAATTACTCTTTTTGCTCCTTTTAACCAAGAGAATTTTTGAGCTAATAATCCGATAGGACCGCATCCGAGAACGATGACTGTATCTCCTTTTTTTACTCCCGAATTATCAACGCTCCAATAGGCTGTAGTTGCTGCATCTGCAAGGAGAACTAAACTTTCATCTTTTACTTCACTATTTTCTGGTATTTTGAAAGGTGTAAAATTTGCATATGGGACACGCATATATTCCGCTTGCCCTCCAGGAAAGCCTCCTGTTGTATCCGAGTAACCAAAATATGCACCCATTTCGCCATTTTTGTTTGAGTTGTCACATTGACTTTCTAACTCGTGGGTACAAAACCAGCATTGTCCACAGGCGACGTTAAAGGGTATGATAACGCGATCGCCTTTTTTCACCTTTGTTACCTCTTTACCAACCTCTTCAACAATTCCCATTGGTTCGTGTCCTATTACATAGTCCTTCCCTATGTTTGGGATCATTCCATGAATTAAATGAAGATCTGAGCCACAAATCGCAGTTGTCGTTAACTTAATAATAATATCATCTGCTTTTTGAATTTTAGGATCTTTTACTTCCTTAACCTCAACGTTTTTAATCCCTTGAAAAGTTACTGCCTTCATTTTAAACAATCCCTCCTATCAATATTAATTTTTTGGCGGTGTGGGGAATAACCCTTTTCGATTCATACTCTTTGGAAAAAGATCTAACTTAGCAATACTAATAGCATTTTCAGCAGATTTAATATCCAGTTCTTTTTGTACGCTTAATTCGTATGGATTTAACCATTCCTTTTTCATCATCAAATCCGAAATCTCAAAATATAAGTCAATCATTACATCGAGTTGTGTTTTTAAAATTTTTCTAAGGGCAGGGGATGCAGTTTCTGTTAAGGAGATAGATAAAGTTCGGATACCTGTTTTAACTGATAGTAAAAACTCTAAAGCAACGCCTGAGTCTGTCAGTTCAGGCATATTGATTGAATTAATAGGATCTAAATAGTCTTCCATACAAACACCTCCGATTAATATTCTAGTTTTGTTTTTTCATAAAGCTTAATCATCGCTTGTAAAGCCGGGGTCGATAATTTTACATTTTTATCTAGTAATTCTCTTAAATCATCATCAAAGACAACACCTTGACTTAATTTGGATTTTAGTAAACTAGTTGTCATAAAGTTAATCACTTCATGAAACTCCATCGTTTCGTGTAGTGCTAATTTTTTTTCAAACATTAGGACACCTCCTTATTTCCTTTAAAAAGGCTTACCTTTTAAAAACACTATTATTCAAGAAAAGAGGAGGGAAATAAATTTTTAGAGTCATTTATAGAGATATTATGGGGCACATAGAGAAAGATTCGGGCACATAGAGAAAGTTTTGGGTACATAGAGAAAGATTCGGGCACATAGAGAAAGGTTTGGGCATATAGAGAAAGATTCGGGCACATAGAGAAAGGTTTGGGTACATAGAGAAAGAT
>JAEXYZ010000045.1 GCA_023405135.1 Bacillota bacterium
GTTGTAAACTGATTCATAGGGAAGACCTCTTTTCTAGGATTGGTTGTGGTGACTTAATTCTACCAAGAGAAGGTCTTCCTTTTTACATGGAAATTTTCATTTACACAAAATATTTTATACTCTCTTACATTAGCCTATTTATAGTTTTTAGCTTTACAAACAATATTATTATTAATGAAAATGGTTAATTATCATGATGGGATTTGGAAAGTACTTTAGAAAAAACTTGCTGTAAAATAGGTGATTATTATTGATAAATACCAATCTTTAAACTTATAATAAAAACATACTAACTTTATAGGTATTGTTTGAATTGGAAAAAGAAAAGGATTGTGATCGTATGGTAAATTTATTAAATGTTTCAAAGCAATATTTAGATGAGGTAAATAAACAACCTGCATTACATACAATGACACCTAAAGAAGTACGAAGATTACGAGGAACTACTTTAAATAAACAACCAATTAAGAATGCAAATATCAGTAAAATTGAGGATAATGTTATTTCAATGCGAGATGGGGAAAAAATAAAAATTCGTATTTATACTCCCCATGGTGATGGTCCATTTCCGGTGATTGTTTATTATCATGGTGGTGGATGGGTGTTAAATAACATCGATACTTGCCATGAATCGTGTCAATTACTTTCATTAAAAACGAATTCTATTGTGATTTCTGTGAACTATCGGCTAGCCCCTGAATACAAATTCCCGATACCAGTTTACGATGCGTACGATTCTTTTCGATGGACTTATAACAACGCAAAATTAATAAACGGTATGACAGACAAAATAACGGTAATGGGTGATAGTGCTGGGGCAAATTTAGCGACAGTCGTAACAATTATAAATAAAGAGCTTCAAGGCCCGAAAATTAACTGTCAGATATTACTTTATCCCGTAACAGATTTATCCTATGATTCGCCTTCTTATGAGCAATTTAAAGTAGGTTTTGGCTTAGAAAAAAAGGATATGGAGTGGTTTGGGGATTATTATTTAAACGATGAAAGCGAAAAAGTAAATCCTTATGTAGCACCTTTAAGAGCAAAGGATTTAAGTAAATTACCACCGGCATGTATTATCGTAGCTGAAAATGATGTATTAAGAGATGAAGGAATCGCCTATGGTAAGAGGCTTAAGGAAGAGGGGGTATCAATAGACTTACACATAGCTGATGGACTTGTTCATAGCTTTTTTACTAAAAATGAAATTTTCAATGTTGAAATTGAAAATACTTTATATTTAATTAATGATTATTTGAAAAAATTAAATGAATGTTAATTTCTTAAATCTAATTTTTGTCTCCCTTTTATTTTTACTATTATATATTATTAAATGATTATGTTGTTACTTAAAGACTGTATGGGCAAAGGAGCAATAGTATTTAAATAATAGCCCGACTCGTATTATTTTTTAACCATTCTGGATTCAAAATGAGTAATGAGATGGAGGTGTTTGAAAATGAGCTTAGTAACAATAAGCCCAGGTCATTACGGAGTAGGGACGGGTACTCGAGATATTATTGATGAAGTACGTGAGGCGAGAAAAGTAACAAATCGTGTTGTAGAAATATTAAAAAGTAAGAACATCGGGGTGACAAAGGTAGAGGATAATACTTCCCGAACACAATCACAAAATTTAGATTATTTAATCTCTCAACATAATCAAACAACTAGAAAAGTAGATGTAAGTATTCACTTTAATTCATCAGGAGAAAGAGTAAACAGTGCAATCGGAACAGAAGTGCTCTATTTAAGTGATGGCAATAGAACTCTTGCTGCTAATATGAGTAAAGCGATTTCATCTGCTAGTGGCTTAAAAAATCGAGGTGCCAAAAAAAGAACAGATTTAAAATTTTTAAACCGCACCTTAAAACCGGCAACACTAATCGAGGTTTGCTTTGTTAATTCCGTAGCAGACGTTAATATATATCAAGAGAATTTTGAGGCGATATGTAAAGCAATCGCAAATCAGTTAATAGAATACGTTTCAGATGGACAATCACAACCAGAAGAAAAGGGATTGAGTCCAATTGCTAATAACGGTACTATTACTACGGCAATGACAAGCTCTACTTTAATTCGAGCATTAAATGAAATAATAGCTGATCAAGCTTCTGTCAAAGCGATACTTGAAAAAGGAATTTCAGAAAATGCCATTAGTAAAGATTGACTAAATAAATTAAATAATAATACGATGACAACTGCTGATTTACTAGGCCTTTCTGTACTTATTGTCCAAAAAAGCATGAAATAAAAAAACACCTGTAATTACCATGAAATAGGAATGGTAAATTACAGGTGTTTATTTTTTATAAGTTGTGAAGGAAGTGAAACTTTTTACAATCGTGGACGTATAAAAGATTATATATATAAGGATAGTTTATACATAATAAATTAAGCTGGAAGAAGGGAGAAACGGTATGACGTTGCAATTAGAACACGTTGTTAAAAAATATAAAGATTTTACTGCAGTAAATGACTTGAACTTTTCAATAGAGAAAGGTGAAATATTCGGTCTTATCGGTCAAAATGGTGCTGGTAAAACTACAACCTTTCGAATGATTCTTGATTTACAAGAACAAACATCGGGGAAAATAATGTGGGATGGAAAGCCGATTAAAAAGATTAATCGAGATTGGCTCGGTTATTTACCTGAAGAGCGCGGTATTTTTCCTCAAATGAAAGTGGAAGAACAATTAACATTTTTTGGTGAGCTTAGAGGGATGGATCGTAAAGAGTTGAAGAAAGAAATTGACTTTTGGATAGAAAAATTTGAACTTGAGGAAAAAAGGAACGACAAGGCAGAGACATTGTCCAAAGGAAATCAACAAAAGGTTCAATTAATTTCCAGTTTCATTCATAAGCCGAAGTTTTTAATATTGGATGAACCATTTAGTGGCTTGGATCCCGTAAATAGAGATTTATTAAAAAGCGCGATTTTACTTTTAAAAGAACGAGGAACAACTATTTTGTTTTCTAGTCATCAAATGGATAATGTCGAAGAATTATGTGATCATCTATGTTTATTAAAACGGGGTGTTTCACTATTTGCAGGAAGCTTACTTGATTTGAAAAAACAATATGGAAAAACAAAGCTAACAATTCGAACTGATTACCCTTTAGAGAAGTTAGTAAAAATGGCTGGTGTTCTAGAGGTGAAGGAAGAGCGAGGAGAATATTTGATGAAATTAAAAGACGAATCCTTTGCACAACCTATTTTTGAAGCTGTTTCAAACGGTCTTTATATCGAGAAGTTTAGTCTCGATTATTTATCATTAGATGAAATTTTTAAAGATAAAGTTGGTGGCGACAATGAATAAACTAGGAATATTAGTGAAGACGTTGTATAAGCAAAAGATCCGTCAAAAATCATTTATATTAATGACTTTATTGTATATAGCGGTTATTTCAATAATCATGTATTGGTCAGAGATTAAAGGAATTTTTATTAATGATGAACCATTAAGTGTAGCATTTATAAATGAGACAGATGTTGAATTAAATTCTATTTTTACTTCTAATGAAGATATATTGTTTACTTACCCAAAGGAGACTGAGGAAGAAGTCAGTAAGCAGCTGGAAAATGGGAAGTTAGACGCGATTGTTGTGATTTCAGAAGAGAAGAACAGTTTAAAAGCTAATATTATTACTTATGTACCACTGAAATTAAATGATCAATCATCAATTTCGTCACTTATACAATATGCAGCTAAATTATATGGCATTCAACAATTAAATATTACAGCTGAAGAAGCTGAACTATTATTAAATTCAGAGCCTATCATTGTTAACACGAATTTAAATGAAGATGTCGCACAGGGGAAAAGTGAGGCAGAGAAGCAATCAGGCATTTGGGCTTCATACTTTGTTGGAATTGTCATTTACTTTTTCTTAATGTCGTTCTTATCAATGATTACGACAGACGTAGCATCAGAAAAAGGTTCAAGAGCTTTAGAAATGTTACTTGTTAGCGTAAAACCTGGTACACATTTTCAATCAAAACTAATAGGTGTATTTTTAGTGGCATTAACACAATTTGCAGTTATTTTCGGCGTATTATATGGATTTCTTCGTTTTACAGATGACGGGCAAAAGTGGGAAACCGTTCAATCCTTTATTCGTGAAATTTCCTATACTTACGTACTATATGTAATTGTCTTTTTACTTCTGACAATTTTCTTATATTTAATAATGGGTGCCCTATTTGGTTCTCTCGTTTCGAAAGTTGAAGAAGCATCCCAAGTAATGACACCTGCCATTTTAGTTATGTTAGCCGGTTTCTATGTAATGATTTCTGGTATAGGGAACCCGGATACAATGGTGATAAAAGTGTTTTCTTATATTCCTTTTACTTCAGGAATGGTAATGCCTATGAGAATTGGAGCTACAGATATCTCTTCAATTGAACCGATTCTTTCATTAGTAGTAATAATTGCAACTGTTATTACAGCTTATATAATTAGTCTTTCTTTTTACAAACGGAGCGTACTAACTTATAGTACGGGTAGCGTTATTCAAAAAATTAAAACTGTTTTTAAAGTAACAACATAAATATTTAAAGAGACTATCTAGTATAAAAGATAGTCTTTTTTACAATTTAATTATACAATGGATAACTTTAGAACTATTAAAAGGACATTTTTCGATTATCTTAAACTTTATCAGACTTCTTTTCTATCAATTTTCAAAATAGTATAATACCTACTAGTAATTATATTTCCCTTAGATGTATAATATATACAAATTAATAGTTTACATGTATATGTTCGGAGGTGTTAATATGAATTTGATTGCAGAGTCAATAGAACTTGGTGATTATTTGAATGAACTACCAGTTGTCAATTTTTCACACGAGTTAATAAAACAAAGAACGAGAATGTTATTTTCCGACGAACTAAATGATATTGAAAAGGTGAAAATCGCCTATGAGTACGTACGAGACGAAATTGCTCAGTCTTTAGATATTGACAGTCAATATGTTCCTTGTAAAGCATCGGATGTACTGAATTATGGGGAAGGGGTATGTTTTGCAAAAGCTAATTTACTTGCAGCTATATTACGATTACAAACGATACCAACCGGATTTTGCTACCAACGCTTGCTTATACAAGGTAACATTGAAAATGGGTATGCATTGCACGCACTAAATGCAGTTTTTATTCCATCTTTAAATCGATGGATTCGACTCGATGCACGGGGAAATAAGGAAGGGCATTTTGGTGAATTTTCAATCAATGAAGAAATCTTACCTTATGAGCCAAATGAAAAACTCGGTGAAAAAGACTATCCAATCATTTATACAAAACCGAACATCGACGCAATGAGAGTTTTAGAAAGAAGTACTGATGCTCATAAAATGTATCGATATGATTTGCCATCAGCTATATTAATTTAAATTATAAAACAAAAGGTCTAACAAAAAGCATATTTGCTTTATGATAGACCTTTTGTTGGTTATTAATATGAAAATGTCTCACGAATTCAACTTACTATTAGTTGTTTATTTATGGCACCATAACATTAAGTGTGCGGATTGCTTCTTCTTTTGTATTATATATAAATCTTCTACATTATTATCTTCTGAATAAATAGCGGTTTCCACTAATGATTTTCCACGCATTGCTACTGATGCTCGGTCTAAAACGAGGGCTATGTTTTCACGTGATAATCTAAAGTTCCGTCAAGTTTACCGTTAAATACACTTGCAGACTTCACTGCCGCAACATTTGTTGTTATCGCACATGTTGTAAAAAATAATGTTCTTTCATTGTTATCTCCATTCATAGTAAATTAACATAATACTTTTCTAAATTGCATTTAAAATTAATAAGCATACATAAAAGATTTCCATTTCATTACCCACTTCGGATGTCTTTTGAACTAGGTATGTTTTACAATAATTTTTCTTTCTTACTACCGATATATTAGAAATTTTGATAAAATACGTGAGTTAGTTTCAATAAACAGAAATTTCTATAAAGTGAAAACATTAGTGAACGATTATAGATAAAAGTGGGTGAAATTTTGAAACTTTTTTGGAAACTGGATTGGTTTTTTAAAGAAAGAAAAAAAGAATATATAATTGGCCTTCTCATGTTAGCTTTTGTAGCCCTTTTAAATTTAATTCCACCTAAAGTAATTGGTTATGTTATTGATGAGATTGCGTCCAAACATCTAACTTTACAATCGCTTATTAAATGGATTGCTGTCATTATCGTTGTTGCCATAGCTATGTATATACTTCGCTATTATTGGCGATTAATGATTTTCGGTTCATCAAACTATCTTGCTAAAACACTTCGCGAAAAACTGTTCCGCCATTTTACGAAAATGAGCCCATCATTTTATCAAAGGCATCGTGTTGGAGATCTTATGGCTCATGCAACGAATGATGTTTCAGCAGTTCAACAAACAGCAGGGTCAGGGGTGTTGACTTTATTTGACTCATTAACTACAGGTGGGTTTGTGATCATTGCAATGGCTTTTACAATTGACTGGCGACTGACATTAATAGCATTAATTCCTATGCCAATTATGGCAGTAATGACTAATTATTATGGCAAACTTTTACATGAAAGATTTCATCACGTACAAACGTCATTTTCTAATTTAAATGATAAAACACAAGAGAGTATTTCAGGAATAAAAGTTATCAAAACCTTTGGACAACAATCGGACGATATTGCGGATTTTACTAAACTTTCAAAAGATGTAGTAGAGAAAAATATGAAAGTTGCTCGGATTGATTCATTATTTGACCCGACGATTAGTTTGATTATCGGGATTTCTTTTTTATTAAGCTTAGGCTTTGGAGCAAAGTTTATTTATGAAAAATCAATGACCATTGGTGATTTAGTTGCCTTTAATACGTATTTAGGTTTACTCGTTTGGCCGATGCTTGCTTTCGGTATGTTATTTAATATTATCGAGCGTGGTTCTGCATCATATAACCGCATTGAGCAATTATTATCTATTCCTATTGAAATTGATGATAAGGATGATGCATTAAATATTGTGCCAGTAGGAAATCTCTCTTTCCACGTTAAAGAATTTAAGTTTCCTGGTAATTCAACGGCTGCATTGAAAAATGTTCATTTTGAATTAAAACGAGGTCAGACATTGGGGATTGTTGGGAAAACAGGCTCTGGTAAAACAGCAATACTTAAGCTTCTGCTTCGGGAGTTTGAAGGTTACGATGGTGAAATTAAATTTGGAGAACATAAAATTGATGACTATAAGAAACAACGATTACGTGAGGCAATTGGATATGTACCACAAGATCAATTTTTATTTTCATCAACGGTTTTTAACAATATTGCATTTTCGAATCCTAAAGTTTCTATAAAGGATGTTGAACAAGCAGCGAAATTAGCTCATATCCATGATGATATTTTAAGATTTTCGGACGGCTATGAAACGATTGTCGGCGAACGGGGAGTTTCCTTATCAGGAGGTCAAAAGCAACGCATATCGATTGCCCGTGCATTACTGATGAAACCAGAATTGCTCATTTTAGATGATTCTTTATCGGCAGTTGATGCAAAAACAGAAGAAGCAATTTTAAAATCATTAAAGGAAGCGAGAACGGATGCTACAACGATTATTACATCCCACCGACTTAGTGCTATTGAACATGCCACACTAATTATTGTATTGCACGAAGGAGAAGTCGTTGAAAAAGGAACACATGAAGAACTAATGGCACTTAAAGGCAGATATTACGAAACATATCAGCTTCAGCAACTTGAAACTTTAGTTGAAAAGGGAGGAGAATTAAATGAATAATCAACCGAACTTTTCAAATAAAGAGCAAAGAAGGATCTTTTTAAGACTTATAAAATATATAAAACCTCATAAAAAAGAAGTCACAGTTGCATTGTTTTTACTATTTTTAACGGTTATTGGAGATGTTTTAGGTCCTTACATTATTAAGGTGTTTTTAGATGATCATATAGGAAAAAATAATTTTGACTTAAAACCAATTGTTTTTTTAGCAATTTCTTACTTTATTATCCAATTACTTAATGTGTTATTTACTTATTTGCAACTGGTGAAATTTCAAGAAATCGCCCTTAGAATTATTCATCAGTTGCGAATTGATGTTTTTAATAAAATTCATCAGCTTGGAATGCGTTATTTTGATGATACACCAGCAGGTACAATTGTTTCTCGAGCTTCAAACGATACGGAAGCGATTAAGGAACTTTTTATCTCTGTACTTAGTTCCTTTGTGCAGGCGGCATTCCTTATAATAGGTGTCTATATTACGATGTTTTTACTTAATTCAATGCTAGCACTATATGCTCTAGTGTTACTGCCACTTATATTTTTAGTCATTTATTTGTACCGGAAATATAGCTCCGTTGTGTATATGACAATGCGAGAAAAACTTAGTTTATTAAATGCAAAATTGGCGGAAACATTATCTGGCATGAGCATTGTACAATCATTTCGCCAGGAAAAAAGGTTGAATGATGAATTTGATGAGATTAATCATGAACACTTTATCGCTATGATGGATAATACAAAATTAAATAGTTTACTTTTACGACCAGTTATTGATTTAATTTATTTCACAGCAATTGTGATTATTTTATTTTATTTCGGCATAACGTCATTTGATACAGCCATTGAAGTAGGTGTTATTTTTGCCTTTATTACGTATATAAGCAGATTTTTTGAACCTATAAATCAAGTTATGGAACGTTTAGCCTTATACCAGCAAGCCATTGTAGCAGCTTCCCGGGTTTTCCAGCTATTAGATGAAACAGAAGTAGAACCGAAGCAATTGGATTGTTCAGCTGAAATAACGAATGGATTAATAGAATTTAAAAATGTTACTTTTAGTTATGATGGGAAAACGGATGTTCTAAAAAATATTTCATTCATGGTAAGTCCCGGTGAAACAGTTGCACTTGTTGGTCATACGGGTAGTGGGAAAAGTACCATCATTAATTTACTCATGCGTTTTTATGAATTTGAGCAAGGTGACATTTTCATCGACGGTCAATCTATTAAATCTTTTAGTAAAAAGATACTGCGAGAAAAGCTAGGATTAGTATTACAAGATCCGTTTCTTTTTTACGGTACGATTGAAAGTAATATAAGACTTTTTAATAACGATATATCAGATGAAGATGTTCGAGCAGCAGCTCAATTTGTTCAAGCAGATAAATTTATCGAACAATTACCAAATCAATATAAACAGAAAGTGACTGAGAGAGGGTCTACTTTTTCAAGTGGTCAAAGACAATTAATTGCATTCGCGAGGACAATTGCGACAAATCCGAAAGTGCTTGTTTTAGATGAAGCAACAGCATCAATTGACACGGAAACAGAAGTAGCGATTCAGGAGTCTCTAGAAAAAATGAGGAAAGGGCGTACAACAATTGCAATTGCCCATCGACTGTCAACGATTCAAGATGCTGAACAAATATTAGTATTACATCTTGGAGAAATCGTCGAAAGAGGTACTCATCAAGAATTATTAGCACAAAAAGGTCTTTATCATAAGATGTATCTATTACAAAATGGCATTGTAGAGTAATTACCCCTACACGTAGTCTGTTAAAGGTTACGTGTTTTTCTATTAGTTATTAAAATTATTGCAATATTCAGAGTCATATTCAAAAAATGCATTTACTTCAAATTTCGCCAGTACTATAATTGGTTTAGCTTTACGTAAAAAATATTGAGAAGGTGTAAAACATGAATAATGAACGAAAAGGGGTTCTTTTTGCCTTTGCCGCCTATGGGATTTGGGGCATCTTCCCGCTGTATTGGAAGCTGCTGGAGCATGTAGATAGCTTGGAAGTTTTAGTGAGCCGAGTTATTTGGTCATTTATTTTTACAACTCTTTTTGTTCTATTAATTAAACAAAAAAAATTAATTATAGAAGATCTAAAATCATTGTGGCTTAATAAAAAGTTATTTTGGACATTATTAGCTGCATCACTAGTTATTTCGTGCAATTGGTACTTGTACATTTTTGCAGTAACCCATGACCATGTTGTAGATGCTAGTTTAGGATATTATATTAATCCATTAATCACAGTATTGTTCGGGATGTTTTTCTTTAATGAAAAATTATCTAAATTTCAGTTAACTTCTGTTTTTATTGCCTTTGCGGGTGTGTTGGTCCTAACAATTGAGTATGGTAAAATACCTTGGCTTGCGTTGTTAATTGCTTTAAGTTTTGCTTGTTACGGTATGTTAAAGAAGAAAATTTCACTTGATGCTACGCGAGGACTTGTAATTGAAACGTTATTCACATTACCGTTCGCTTTAGTTTATTATATTTATCTTATGTCAACTAATAAAATGACGTTTTTACATTTAGATTGGCATACAGATGTATTCTTAATTCTTGGGGGAGTGGTGACTGCTTATCCCCTTATATTGTTTGCAAAAGGGGCGAAATTGCTCCCACAATATTTAATCGGTTTTATGCAGTATATAACGCCAACAACGGTATTAATCTTAGGGGTTGTCCTATATGACGAACCATTTACAAGAGCAGAATTCATTTCTTTCGGTATTATTTGGCTTGCAATTCTTTTGTTTACGATGTCTACCATAATTGAATCAAAGAAACATCATCAAATTATAAATGATACTGTAAATATGAAGATTTAATAGGGGGTATATGAGTCAATACCTTTAATAAAAGAGGATTCTATAAAATTTTGTAGAATAAAAAAATTAAATACCATTTTCATTTACTTACAATAATACAGGGGGAAGTATGAATGTATGTAAAAATAGGGGATAAAGAGTTTAGTTTTCATCGTGTCGATTTAGAAGTTTTGAAAACGGGGATTCAAAATATATTTTCTCAATTCGACAAAAAAACGATGCGGGAGTTATTAATGCATCCAAGGTACAAAAGTTTAAAGGAAGATTTTGAATGTAAATATGAGCAGTTTTTAGATGATCCAGCTGGTGATGTTTTGCTCACTTTAAAGAAAAATGGAGATTCGCTTTATAAACTTTTTTTAAATAATTATGGGGATTTAGTTTATTCACAATTTGTAGTTCAAGGAAATGAAACACTTCTAAATAAAACTGGAATCTACATGATTATCGTAAATGAAGAACTTGTTTTTACCGGCGTTTGTTCAAACTCTTTTAGGCTAAGGTTTAATCAGCATATTGGCAACCTATCACCTAAATGCTGCTTTAAAGATGGAACTGCCACCCATTGTCATATTAATGCGAAGATTACAGAATCACTTCCAAATGCAAAAATACATTTTAAAATTTGTCCTATGAAAAATATGGACGAAACGAAAAAAATAAAGAATGCAATCATTAATCGATTTGAGCCAGTTTGGAATTTACGATTTGGTAGAGAAGAGTTGCCTATATAATAGGGAAATAGTTTATCTTAAATTTATTTTATTAGAGAGTGAAATATAATTTCTTTTCATTACATAGTATGTATTATTATGATATCCTTTAAAGATAATGGTATTCTAATATCTGATATTCTCTTTGCACTTTTGAATTTCTGTCAAGAAAAATTCACAATGAAGTCAAGGAATATATACAAAATATTTGGTACGATGGAGACATTAATTGTAAGGAGCGAATAACATCATGAATTCAGATATTAATGTCTTTTTAGCATTCGGTGCTGGATTTTTAAGTTTTATTTCACCATGTACATTACCACTTTATCCTGCTTTTTTGTCTTATATTACCGGCATGAGCTACGATGAAATGAAAAATGAAAAGGGTATGTTACAAAAAAGAGCAATTTTACATACGCTATTTTTCTTAGTTGGTTTTTCTATTATTTTCATTGCAATCGGTTTCAGTACATCGTTAGCAAGGGAATTTTTCATAGGTTATCAAGATTTAATTCGACAAATCGGTGCTATTTTAATTGTTATATTTGGTTTAATGATTGTTGGATTACTACAAATTGATTTTCTAATGAAAGATCGCAAATTCCAATTTAAAAGTCGACCATCAGGCTATTTCGGTTCGTTATTAATTGGTTTTGCATTTGCTGCAGGATGGACACCTTGTACAGGGCCAATATTAGCTTCAATTATTCTTTTAGCTGGGTCAAATCCTGAGTCGGCCATGTGGTATATGCTTGCCTATTATTTTGGATTTGCAATTCCATTCTTTGTTTTATCATTCTTTATATCAAAATTAGGTTGGATTCGTAAGCATAGCCAAAAAATTGTTAAAATTGGTGGCTATATAATGATTGCAGTAGGTATTCTATTATTCTTTAATGGATTAGAATATATCACTCGTCTTTTATTACCAATTTTCGGTGGGTTCACTGGCTTCTAAGGAACAAAAGCGCAAGCGCCCTGCTTCTGCGGATACTCGTCGCAAAAAGGCTTTTGCTTAGCCTCGACAAGCGCTGGAGGGACCTGACGAGTGTGCTCGCACCCGTGGGAAGGTACCGAAGCGACCTCGAGGGGCTGGGTGGCTTGCGCTAGAGGTAGAATTTACTTTTTCCAAATGGTTATCCACAAAGCGAAATTTTAAAAATTTCCTTAACAAATAAAAAAATTCAATTATTTTAAAATAACTATTTATTATTAGTTTGAAGTTTTTAAGAAGGGGAATGAATGATGCCTACAGTTTTAATAGTTGATGATGCGCTTTTTATGCGAGTAGCAGTTGGCAATATGTTCAAAGAGTGGGGATTTGAAGTTGTAGGTGAAGCTTCAAACGGTAGAGAAGCTGTAGAACTTTATAAAGAGCTACAACCAGATCTTGTCACGATGGATATAACGATGCCTGTAATGTCAGGTTTAGATGCCGTAAAAGAGATTATTCCGCAATATCCAGATGCTAATATTATTATGGTAACGGCGCTAGGTCAACAAAGAATTATTGTTGAAGCAATTGAAGAGGGAGCAAAGGATTTTATAACAAAGCCTTTTGAGCCGAATCAATTAAAAATGGTTGTTGATAATATTTTAGGCACATATGAACCTTAAAAAGTATTAACAAAATCCTGTCCGATAAGGTTACCTTTTCGACAGGATTTATTTTTTCTTTAGTTTTATGTGGAAATAATATGATAAATAAGGTATTATCAATACGTTATTTTAAATAAAGAGAGAAAAAAAGAGGAGGGAAGAATCCATGTTAGCTAAGATTCCTTCTCATTACTTAATTATTGGATCAACATTTTTAGCGATATTTATGGGAATGTTTGTAATGTTTGTACGTGTACGTTCTCAAAAGAAACCAGTTAGTGCAAGGAAAATATTAATTCCTCCAATTGCAATGTCGACAGGAGCATTAATGTTTATTTTTGAACCTTTTCGGGTGGCACCAATTAGAATATTGGAAGCAGTTGTAGTAGGGATTATCTTTTCAACAGTGTTAATTGCGACATCTAAGTTTGAAGTTCGTGAAAATGATATTTATTTAAAGCGTTCTAAAGCTTTTTTCTTTATATTAGCTGGATTATTAATTATCCGAGTCGTTGCAAAATCTGTCATGTCAAGTTCGGTTGATGTTGGGGAATTAGGCGGTATGTTTTGGATACTGGCATTTTCTATGATCTGGCCATGGCGAATGGCGATGTTTATTCAATATAAAAAAATTAAAAAAATGTCCGCCATTTAAAAATGGGGGTGTTCAAAAAGTAAAAATTTTTGGACACCCCCTCTTTCTTTTAGTAAATAGTTACTCTCTTTGTTTGCATTTATGTAGAAGATTTACTCGAAATAACGCTCATATGGCGTAACATCAATACGCATTTCATCAAGCTTTTTTCTTAAAAATTTGTGGTCACGTTTTGGTGTAGCTTGAATGTATCCTCTTATAATTAAATCGTTCGTAATTGCGTTTGCACGTTCTTTTAAAGCAATTTCTCCAATTTTCCCTGCAATTTTTTCTTTAGCTACTTGTCTAAATAAATCAGGTACAGGGCTTACTAATTCATTTAATAATTCCTTTTCATGTTCTCCCCATAAATGGATCGTTTTGTCTAAATAATAATTTTGCCAATCTAAATCTGATTTTCCATCTTGTTTTGGTAATGCCTTTAAAAATTTTCGGAACATAAAAAATCCGCCAATCCCCATCAACGTAATTAGGACGACAACCCAAAATAATATAAACCATAAAAACCAACCTTCTAAATTCAAAACGTTCACCTCTTTAACTTCACTCATAACCCATAACCATTATAAAAGGAACTTTAAAAGTTTTCACTAGGTTTGTCTCCTTTTGTCTGGAAAAACGATATATAACAAAGTGAAAGGAGGTGGAAAACGATGGCAGCATTTAATTTTGAAAGTGCTACATTAAAATTAAACTTCGAAACAGGAGTCGATGAGCAAGGTAAGCCTGTACTTACTTCTAAAACTTATCGAAATGTTCGTCCGAATTTAGAAGCATCTAAATTAGCTTCAGTTGCGCAAGCAATTTCAAGTCTTACTAAATATCCACTTTATGATGTACAGCGCAGCGTAACAGAATCCATTGAAATGTAATACGGAAAGGAGAGGGAATCAATGGCAAAAGTATTAGAATTGAATTTCAATACCGCAAATGGTAAGACAATGACTATTTCTGTTAATGACCCAAAAGAAAATTTAACTATTTCTGAAGTAGCAACTGCCATGCAAACAATTATTAGTCAAGATGTTTTTCACAATGAAGGTAATGGGTTAGTTGCAATTAATCAAGCACGTATTATTGATCGAAATGTTTCACAATTTGATCTATCTCAAGTTTAATTTTTAATATTTAAAATCAAGGCCGGCAATTTCCAATTCATTTGGATTTGTCGGCTTTTCTTAAACTTTGAAGGGAGAGGACAAGGATGGAACAATGGGTAATGCTAGTTCAAGAAATAGGTTTTCCAATACTCGTTTCATTTTATCTGTTGTACCGTATTGAGACTAAACTTGAAGCAATTCACACAACACTCTTATCTTTTAACAAAAATTAAATTTGAAATGTGAAAGTGAACTTCACAAATTTGTTCGATTAGTGTCAATTCGAAAGGTTGTACTATTACAAGTATTTCGATAAGATGAAAGCAGTACTAGAGGGAGTGAACGCAATGAAGAAAAATTTAATTTATCTTGTCGGAATACTTTTGCTAACAACTGTTTTAGGAGCATGTAGCAATTATAAATTTAAAGGTAATATAAATTATGAGGTAGAAGATTTTAAGGCGACTAATCATCGTGGAGAAACAGTAACACTCGAAAGTTTAAAAGGTAAACCATGGATTGCTATGTTCATGTTCACTAACTGCACAACGATTTGTCAACCAATGACATTTAATATGACGACAATCCAAGAGAAATTAGCTGAACGTGGTGTAGAAGATTATAATATTGTTGGATTCTCAGTCGATCCTGCAAACGACACACCAGAAGTTTTAGCAAAATACTTAGACCATTTTTCGGTACCTGATGAGTCAAAATGGAATTTAGTTACTGGCTACGATCAAAAATTCATTGAACAATTTTCTGTAAATTCATTTAAACAAATAGCGAAAAAGCCTGAAAATGATGACCAAGTAATTCATAGTGCTAGATTTTTTATCGTTGATGAAAACGGAATTGCTGTAAAAGATTATCTAGGTTATGATGAATCTGAAGAAGGCGTACCATACGATACAATCGCAATTGATTTAGAAACTTTAATTGAAGAACGTCTAGGAAAATAAAATTAAAATTTAAAACTGCTAATAAGAATTATTATTCTTACTAGCAGTTTTTTTTATGGGAATAAATTAATTTATTTTGAAGAAAATAATAAAGTAAATTACAAATGGAGGTAGAGATTTATGAAAACTGTTTCGGATATTATGTCAAGAAATATTAAAGTTTGTGCACCGCATGATTCTGTAACTGAAGCGGCGAAAATTATGCGTGATATTGAATGTGGTTCTGTACCAGTATGTGAAGGTAAAAAAGTTGTCGGTATTATTACTGACCGTGACATCGTACTTACTGTCGTAGCAGATGGCAAAGATAGTAATCAAGTACATTGTCATGATTGTATGACAACAGATGTAGTAACGTGCTCTTCTGATACGGATATTCACGAATGTGCTCGTCTAATGTCACAAAATCAAATTCGTCGTATTCCGGTTGTTGAAAATGGCGAAATTGTTGGCATTTGTGCTATTGCAGACTTAGCAAGAGAAAATATTTTTGTAAATGAAGCTGGACAAGCTTTAAGTGAAATTTCTGAGCACTCTCGATACGATCACTAATAGAAAAGTGGAAGCGCCCTGGTAAGCCTCGTCTTGCTGCATGCATGTGGTGGGCGGCAATTTATGATCAGTAAGCGTCCTCATATTGTGTGAGCCTCAGTTGCTTGTAGGACCTTGCGAGCACACTTAGGAGTGGAAGACTTGCGCTAGACATTTTAATAAAAAATAATAAGTCGACAAAGTTGCAATTCTTCTTTGTCGACTTTTTATATGCTTTTCGAGCATTACATATTAAAATTCGTTTCTTAGCTGATCGAATACTTGTTTTAAATCTGCAATAATATCTTCTGTTTCTTCCACACCTACAGAGAAACGTAACAAGCGGTCATCTACACCACGAGCAAGTCGTTCTTCGTAAGGAATATCAGCATGTGTTTGGGTAGCAGGGTACGTAATAAAGCTTTCTACACCGCCTAAGCTTTCTGCAAAGGTAATTAATTGCATGCGTTGTAAAAACGGATTGACCATTTCAGCATCCTTTACTCGGAATGATAACATTCCACCTTTACCTGTATATAAGACATCCGTTACAAGAGGCTCGCTTTCTAAATAAGCAGCTACTTTTTTACCGTTTTCATCATGTTGTTTTAAACGAAGATGCATCGTTTTTAAGCCGCGAATAACTAACCAGCTATCCATTGGAGAAAGTACAAGTCCCATTCCATTGTGGGCAAATGCTAATTTGTCGCAAAGTTCTTGTCCTTTTGCAATAACAAGCCCTGCAAGTACATCATTATGACCAGCAATGTATTTCGTTGCGCTATGAAGTACAATATCAGCACCATGTTCGATTGGACGCTGGAAATATGGTGTATAGAATGTATTATCAACAATGTATAACAAATTATGTTTTTTGCAAATTGCAGCAAAATAATCTAAATCAAATTCTAACATTAGTGGATTTGTTGGCGTTTCAAGGAAAATGGCTTTCGTATTTTCATTAACTAAGCTTTCAACTTCCTCTAAGGAAGAGAAATAAACGGGACGAATATTGTACGTTTCGCCAAAAGTTTTAAGTAAACGATATGTGCCACCATAAATATCGTCAGGAAGAATAATTTCATCACCTGGTTTAAATAATGATAGAACAAGTTGTACAGCAGCCATACCTGAACTACATGCAAATCCTGCATCACCATTTTCTAAATCAGCAATACCACGTTCTAAAATTTCACGTGTAGGATTTTTTGTACGAGTATAATCATAACCTGTTGACTGTCCAATTCCTGCATGTTTATAAGCAGTAGACATATAAATTGGTGGGTTAACTGCACCAGTTTTTGCATCACTTAAATTACCTAATTGAACTAACTTTGTCTCAATTGATTGTTTTGTCACTATACTCACTCTTTCTTCTATCATATGTACATTTAACGAAACATTAAGAATGAATCGATTATTTATACAATTTATCATGTTAATTTATTAAAAACAACAGTGTTCAAGTAATAATTTTAATAAAATCGGTATCTTTACTCATGATTTCTCTTTTAAAAGATCTCGAATTTCTTTTAATAATTCTTCTTTAGGATCTAATGTAGGTGTAGGTTCTTCTACAACCTCTTCTTTCTTTTTACGATTTAGCTTAGATATTAGTCGAAGTGCCATAAAAATAGAAAATGAAATAATTAAAAAGTCTATAATGGATTGTAAAAAGACACCAATTTTCAAATTGTCTTCAGGCCCGAACATTAAACTTTTTGTTAAATCAATTCCACCAGTAAGCATCCCGATGATTGGTAAAATAATATTTTCTACTAATGAGGTAACAATTTTCCCGAATGCTCCTCCAATTACTACTGCTATTGCTAAATCTAGCACATTTCCTTTCATTGCAAATTGTTTAAAGTCTTTTAACATAAGATTCATCTCCTTGCAGAATTATATTAAATTAGTATAGATTGGTATTGTACAAATAATATGTTTTATTTTATCCAAATTATAGGTGGCGTTTTATGGCAAAATCCAAAAAGAAATCAAAAAAACCTTTTATTAGTCCAGGAGTAAAGTTATTTTTAATCATTTTACTAATACCAGCGTCCATTACAATTTATTTTCTCTCATTTTTAACTTGGCAACAATTAAAAAGTATTCCGCTTATAAGTGGGATTGTAAATAATGATTATGAGGAAATTCAAGCAGACTTTGATATCGTAATCCCTGAAGAATACATACCGATTTATATTTCTGCCGGTGAAAAGTATGATGTTCCATGGACACTACTTGCTGCACATCACCGTGTTGAAACTAGATTTTCAACAATGAATACGTTAGTTTCCCCAGTAGGTGCAGAAGGTCATATGCAGTTTATGCCGTGTACATTTGTTGGTTGGAATCATCCTTCATGTGATGGTTTAGGAAAAGGGGAAATACCGGAATCAGAAAAAACAAATCCAGAAATTATAAAAAAGTTTGGTGGTTATGGTGTAGATGCCAATGGAGATGGTGTTGCGGATCCGTTTGATATAGAGGATGCTGTTTACAGTGCAGCGAATTATTTATCTAAAGCTGGTGTATCAGATGGAGAACTGAAGAAAGCAATTTATAATTATAACCACAGCAATGAATATGTTGATGACATCCTTTATTATTATCACTTATATACTGATGTAAGTGATGAGCTTGAACAATTCGTCCTTGCAAAATCAGAAAAGTAAATAAAAAAGAACCGCCAAACTTTTAGAATCATGATACAGAAATGAATCTAAAAGTAAGGCAGTTCTTTTAAATTAACTTGAAGCTTTTCCTCTTCCCACTGAACGCATTATAATACTTACTATGAAAATTAATACAATTGCACCGAGTAGAGCAGGGAATACATAAAAATCAGCAACTTCCCAACCCCAGTTACCAAGGATTGCACTTCCAATCCATGAACCAACGATACCTGCAATGATATTACCGATAATTCCACCTGGAACATCTCTACCTATAATGACTCCTGCAAGCCAACCAAGTACACCGCCGATTATTAAATACCAAATAAAGCTTATCATACTTTGTGCCAACTCCTTTTTTTTACGCTAGCCAGTAATTTGTAAGTCAATATTAAAGGCTACATTGCTTTAGTTCACATACTTAATATGCTCCGATTTGTAAACATCAATGCATGAAAAAACTGTCTAAAATGAAAAATAAAAATAAAATATTCACAAAATGTTCAAATTATTTTGCAATTTTCGAAAAAACGTCATATAATTGACACCAGAAATACAAAATTTAATTTATGAGGTGGTTTGTATGGATAAAATGGTAATGAAAAAACTTAATCGACAAGGCTTAATATTTGCAGTTTTACACACAGTCATACTTCTAAACCTCACAGTTGATCTTTTTGAACTAAATAAATTTATTAATTTATAATTCAAAATAAAAACTAGCGCTCAGCTAGGCTAAAAAGTGTAGGCAAAGTAAAAAAATACTTTGTCTACACTTTTTAATATTTAGAAACATTTTGAACAACATAAATTAGAAAGGTAAAAACAATAAGAAGAACTCCAGAAACAGATAATAAGGATAACGTGAAAAAGTACTAAAAGGAAATACATACTTTAGCTTAGTAATAGCAGGAATTGATGGAGTACAGAATTAACATAAAGGGATAATTATGTAACATTTTCATGATAATTAATTTTATAAAATTTTAGTGATTTATGTAGTAGCTAATAGATGTTTTCTTCAACAATAAACGAAAGTTGGAATTCGAAAAATTTTCAAATAAATTAATTTAAATAGAAAATTGCTTACTATATTAAGAGTGAAAACGATTACATCGAAGTTCGATTTTTTAAAATTGTGCAAATAATTAAAAAATACTGTTGACGTGATTACCTTTTTTGTACTATGATAACAACAATTTAATACGTTCGCATTTACAAGCGAACACAATCACGTAACTTGCTTAAGTGGTTATATTGAAAAGAATCTACTTTTTGTATGATATTGTAGTAGTGAACTGAGGGGCGTTTCAATTATGAGAAGTGATATGATTAAAGTAGGAGTTGATCGTGCTCCTCACCGTAGTCTTCTTTATGCTACGGGGAAAGTAAAAGCTAAGGATTTAGGGAAACCGTTTATCGGTGTATGTAATTCATATATCGATATAATTCCAGGACATGTGCATTTACGTGAATTTGCAGACGTTGTAAAAGAAGCAATTATTGAAGCAGGCGGTATACCTTTTGAATTCAACACAATTGGCGTTGATGATGGTATTGCGATGGGGCATATTGGAATGCGTTATTCACTACCTAGCCGAGAGCTTATTGCAGATTCTGCAGAAACAGTAATTAATGCCCATTGGTTTGATGGTGTATTTTACATTCCTAACTGTGACAAAATAACACCGGGAATGCTTATGGCAGCTGTTCGTACAAACGTTCCTTCCATCTTTGTATCAGGTGGACCAATGGAAGCTGGAACATCATCTTCAGGTAAACAATTATCATTAACATCTGTATTTGAAGGTGTAGGTGCCTATAAATCTGGTAATATGACAGAAGAAGAATTTAAAGATATAGAAAACAATGCATGTCCAACATGTGGTTCTTGCTCAGGAATGTTCACGGCAAACTCGATGAACTGTTTAATGGAAATGTTAGGTGTAGCACTTCCGGGTAATGGTACAATCGTTGCAACGAGTGAACAACGTCACGAATTAATTCGTGAGGCAGCTAAGCAATTAGTCAGAATGATTGAAGAAGATATTAAACCTCGTGATATTATTACGAAAGAGGCAATTGATGATGCATTTGCATTAGATATGGCAATGGGAGGATCTACTAATACAGTTCTTCACACTTTAGCGATTGCAAATGAAGCTGATATTGACTACAAATTAGAAGACATTAATAAAGTTGCAGCTCGTGTACCTTATTTAGCTAAAATTATGCCAGCTTCAGATATTTCAATGGATGATATAAATAAAGCTGGTGGGGTAAGTGCTATTATTAATGAATTAACTAAAATTCCAGGTGCAATTCACCCAGATCGAATTACTGTCGCTGGTAAGACGATGGGTGAGCTTGTAAAAGATTATAAAATAACGAATGATAAAGTAATTCGTACGAAAGATAATCCATATAGCCCGGTTGGGGGATTATCAGTATTATTCGGAAACATTGCTCCAGAAGGATCAGTTATTAAAGTTGGTGCTGTTGATCCTTCAATTAAAACATTTGTAGGGGAGGCAATTGTATTTAATTCTCAAGATGAAGCACAAGCAGCAATTGATGATGGCACTGTAAAAGAAGGTCACGTAGTAGTCATTCGTTATGAAGGACCAAAAGGCGGACCAGGTATGCCAGAAATGCTTGCGCCAACATCGGCTATTATGGGTCGAGGATTAGGTACAAAAGTAGCTTTAATTACTGATGGTCGTTTTAGTGGAGCATCTCGCGGTATTTCGATTGGACATATCTCACCCGAAGCTGCAGAGGGAGGTCCAATTGCTTTAATCGAAAATGGTGATACAATTGTTATTGATTTACCAAACAGAACAATTAATCTAGAAGTATCTGATGAAGTATTAAATAAACGACGCGAAAATTTAAAACCATTCGAACCGAAAATTAAACATGGATGGTTAGCAAGATATTCAAAACTTGTAACAAACGCTTCTAAAGGCGGAGTTATGAAAATATAATTATTTCCATGAGTGTTAAAAGGAAAATATAATAATTAATTCGATGATGAGGTTAAAGGGTATAGAGCATTGTATCTACCAGAGAGTCGGTGTTGCTGGAAGCCGACGATACAACTATACCTGACATCCCCTCGGAGTGAGCTATTAAACGCTATTTGCAATTAGATAGCTCCGGGCATACTACGAAATGCTCGTTATTAATGAATAGTGTATTCATCTTGTTGCACATAGAATATTCAGATTTTTATAAATGTTCTATGTAGATGAATAATTCCCGCTATTCCGGAGGTAGCTTATGCTACGAACAAGGGTGGTACCATGAAAGTCTTTTTCATCCCTATGCAAAGGTTTTCTTTGCGTTGGAGAAAAAGGCTTTTTTATTTTTTTATAAAAAAGGGAGGAGTAAACAAATGACTGCCAATGTATCAACAAATGAAAAAATAGATGCAAGTCAAGAACAGCAGACTGAAGAAAAAAATAAGCCAAGAAACGGTGCAGAACTTTTAATTCAAGCACTTCATGAACAAGATGTTGATATTGTCTTTGGTTATCCTGGTGGTGCAGTACTTCATCTTTATGATGCAATGTATAGAAATCCAATTCGACACATTTTAACTCGGCATGAACAAGGAGCAATTCACGCAGCAGAAGGGTACGCCCGAGTTTTAAATAAACCCGGGGTAGTAATCGCAACTTCTGGACCTGGTGCAACGAATTTAGTAACCGGAATTGCAGATGCAATGATTGATTCTATTCCACTAGTAATTTTTACTGGTCAAGTAGCGACATCTGTTATTGGATCTGATGCTTTCCAAGAAGCAGATGTAATGGGAATTACAACACCTATTACAAAACATAATTATCAAGTTCAGGATGTTAATGATATTCCTCGAATTGTCAAAGAGGCATTTCATATCGCAAATAGCGGGCGTAAAGGCCCTGTATTAATTGACTTCCCGAAAAATATTTCTGCTTCAATCTTTGATGAGGAAATCGTTGAAGCAAATCGTAATGAAGAAATTTATTTACCGGGGTATCAGCCAAACTACAAACCGAACTATTTGCAAATTCAAAAAGCAATTCAAGCAATTAGTGAAGCTAAAAAGCCTCTTATTTTAGCAGGGGCAGGGGTTCTTTTCGCTGAAGCACGTGAAGAATTAACTGAATTTGTAGAAAAGTACAAAATTCCAGTTGTTAATACATTATTAGGATTAGGCAGCATTCATGGAGAACATTCGTTAAATTACGGAATGGCAGGAATGCATGGTGCTGTAGTTGCAAATGATGCAATTCAAAACGCAGATTTACTTATTAATATCGGTGCACGTTTTGATGACCGTTTAACTGGTGATACAAGACTATTTGCGCCAAATGCAACGATTATTCATATTGATATTGACCCAGCAGAAATTGGAAAAAACATTCCAACAGATATCCCGATTGTTGCAGATGCAAAAGAAGCCTTAAAAGCATTACTTAAAAAAGAATTCCAAGCACCAGATACAGTAGAGTGGATTGATTATTTAAATCAAAAACAAAATGACTATCCATATTGGTACGTGGAAGATGGCCAAGAAATATTACCGCAACAAGCTATCCAAATGATTCATACGATTACAAATGGGGATGCAATTGTTACGACTGACGTTGGTCAGCACCAAATGTGGGTTGCACAATATTATCGTCAAAATCATGGTCATCAATGGGTAACTTCAGGTGGTCTCGGCACTATGGGCTTCGGCTTCCCAGCAGCAATTGGTGCACAATTTGCCAAACCTGATAAAAAAGTAGTAGCAATTTGTGGGGATGCTGGATTCCAAATGACGACTCAGGAGTTAGCTCTTTTAAAAGAATTTAATTTACCAGTTAAAGTAGTTATTTTAAATAACAGTGCTTTAGGTATGGTTCGTCAATGGCAAGAGTTGTTCTATGAAAGTCGCTATTCACAATCTCTTATGCCTGTACAGCCTGATTTTGTAAAACTTGCAGATGCTTATGGTCTAAAAGGTTATAGAATCAATACCCTTGATGAAGCTGGAGCTATATTTGAAGAAGCTTTAAATTCAGATGAACCAGTTTTAATTGATTGTCGTGTTAAACAACTTGAAAATGTTTATCCGATGGTCGCTGCTGGTAAAGCACTACATGAAATGATTGGGGTGAAAAAACTTTGAAACGTGTAATCACAGTATCCGTAATTAATCAAAGCGGCGTTTTAAACCGAGTTACAGGTCTATTAATGAAACGTCAATTTAATATTGAGTCCATTACAGTCGGACATTCAGAACAACAGAATATTTCTAAAATGACCTTCGTTGTGAATGTTGAAGATGAAGTAAAACTCGAACAATTAATTAAGCAATTATCGAAACAAATCGATGTTTTAAAAGTAAATGACATTACTGAAAAATCGATTGTTTTAAGGGAGCTGGCACTTATAAAAGTTGTATCGCCAGCTAACTTAAGACTTGAAATGAATGCAATCGTTGAACCTTTCCGCCCACAAATCATCGACACGTCTAAAAATGTTGTCACGTATCAAGTGGTTGGTCATCCTGATAAAATCGATGCATTTATCGAGCTTATTCGACCTTATGGTATTAAAGAATTAACACGCACAGGCGTAACAGCAACAGTTCGTGAATCACAGCGTACTGAAACTCCACAACTTTCTATTCTTAAGTAAGTTTTTCTTACTTGATAGTTAGTATATATAAGCTTTTAAGCAAACAAAAAACATCAAATTTTAGGGGGATTATTAAAATGGCAAAAATGTATTATCAAAACGAAATTAACGAGGCAGTATTAAAAGAAAAGAAAATTGCAATCATCGGTTATGGTTCACAAGGTCATGCTCATGCACAAAACTTAAAAGAATCTGGTTTTGACGTAGTAGTTGGTGTGCGTCCTGGTAAATCATTTGATCAAGCAAAAGAAGATGGTTTAGATGTTAAAACTGTAGCTGAAGCTGCTGCTGAAGCGGATATTATCCAAATCTTACTTCCAGACGAAAGACAAAAACAAGTTTATGAGGAAGAAATTGCACCAAATTTACAACCAGGAAATGCATTAATGTTTGCACATGGTTTCAACATTAACTTCGGTCAAATCGTACCTCCAGCAGATGTTGATGTATTCTTAGTAGCTCCAAAAGGTCCTGGTCATTTAGTTCGTCGTACGTACGTACAAGGCGCTGGTGTACCTGCATTATTTGCAATCTACCAAGATGCTACTGGTGAAGCACGTGATCTAGCACTTGCTTACGGTAAAGGAATTGGTGCTGCTCGCGCTGGTATGCTTGAAACAACATTTAAAGAAGAAACTGAAACTGACCTATTCGGTGAGCAAGCAGTTCTTTGTGGTGGTACAACTCAATTAGTTAAATACGGCTTTGAAACATTAGTTGAAGCTGGTTACCAACCAGAACTTGCTTATTTCGAAACGCTTCATGAGTTAAAATTAATCGTTGATTTAATGTACGAAGGCGGAATGGCTACAATGCGCTATTCAGTATCTGATACAGCTGAATGGGGAGATTATGTATCTGGTCCACGTATTATCGACGAATCAGTTAAAGCACGTATGAAAGACGTATTAACAGATATTCAAAATGGTACATTTGCAAAAGATTGGATTAAAGAAAACGAAACAAATCGTCCACGTTACAGCCAATACAAACAAGCGGGTGCTGATCACCAAATCGAACAAGTTGGTGCGAAATTACGTGAAATGATGCCGTTCATTAATGAAGGCAAGAGACAAGTGGTGATTAAGTAGTGCGAAAAATTGATATTTTTGATACAACGCTTCGTGATGGAGAACAGTCAGCGGGAATTAATTTAAACACTGCAGAAAAAATTGAAATCGCAAAGCAACTAGAACGTCTAGGCGTTACTATTATTGAAGCAGGTTTTCCTGCTTCAAGCCCTGGCGATTTCGAAGCGGTAAACCGTATTGCAGGCACAGTGAAAAACTCTATTGTTACTGGATTAGCTCGCTGTGTACAAAATGATATCGACAGAACATGGGAAGCTCTTAAAATTGCAGAACAGCCACATATTCATGTATTCCTTGCTACTAGCCCAATTCACATGGAATACAAATTGAAAAAATCACCTGATCAAGTTGTGGAGCAGGCTGTTGAAGCTGTTAAATATGCGAAAAAGTATTTCCCACTTGTACAATGGTCAGCTGAAGATGGTTTTCGTTCAGACCGCGACTTTTTAGTACGAATTATTGAGAAGGTAATTGAAGCTGGTGCTACGACAGTAAACGTTCCGGATACAGTAGGCTATGCATCTCCTCAAGAATATGGTGAATTATTCACATTCCTTCGTGAAAATGTACGTGGAGCAGATAAAGTAAAATTCTCTGCGCACTGTCATGATGACTTAGGGATGGCTGTAGCAAATTCAATTGCTGCAATTCAACATGGAGCAGATCAAGTAGAATGTACAATTAACGGTATCGGTGAGCGTGCAGGAAATGCTTCTTTAGAAGAAATTGGTGTTGCATTGCATATCCGAAATGATTTATATCAAGTTGAAACTGGCTTGAATTTAAAAGAAATTAAACGTACTTCTCAACTAGTAAGTCGTTTAACTGGCGTTGTTATTCAACCTAATAAAGCGGTAGTTGGGAAAAATGCATTTGCACATGAATCTGGTATTCACCAAGATGGTGTGTTAAAACATAAAGAAACTTATGAAATCATTTCACCTGCTTTAATCGGTGAAGGGGAAGTTCCTTTAGTATTAGGTAAACACTCAGGTCGTGCTGCTTTCCGTGATCGTGCTGTAAAAATGGGCTTTGAATTATCAGATGAAAAATTAAACAAAGCATTCCAAGAATTTAAAAAATTAGCGGATCGTAAAAAAGAAATTACAGAAGAAGATTTAATGACGCTTCTTACAGAACAGCAAGTGTCAATTGAAGATGTTCAGCTTTATGAACTAAAATCTGTTCAAGTTTCTTACGGTACAGAAAACATCCCAACAGCTACAGCATCTGTTGTAACTCCAGAAGGTGAGTGTAGAACACTTGCTGCAACGGGAGCTGGTTCTGTAGAAGCAATTTTCAATACTCTTGAGCAATTAGTAAATGCAACAGTTAATATTTTAGACTTCCGTGTTAAATCAGTTGGTAAAGGAAGAGATGCATTAGGTGAGGCAGTTGTAAACTTACGTTATAACGGGTTTACATCAACTGGCCGCGATGCATCACAGGACGTACTTGAAGCTACTGCTAAAGCATATTTAAATGCGATTAACCGTCATTTAATTCAAGAAAGTATTCGAACAAAACAACCTACTGAAGTTTGATTGTAATAACTATTTGCAAATCAACACTGAATGCCATCAAATGTCCTAAGCGTTTGATGGCATTTCTATAAATCATAAATCATAATGACAAAATGTTCGTTTAACAGAAGTGCCTGCTACAACTAGGCAATTCGCTAAAACAAAAAGAAAGGTGTTTTTTCAATGGAAAAGAAAATTACAGTGCTACCAGGTGACGGCATCGGGCCTGAAGTTGTTGCGGCTGCAGTACGCGTATTACAAGTAATTGGAAAACGATATAAACATGACTTCCACTTAGCTTATGCTGCAATTGGTGGAGCGGCAATTGATCAATTCAATAATCCGCTACCTGATGAAACAATCGAATTGTGTAAAGAAAGCGATGCGATACTTCTAGGGGCTGTTGGAGGACCGAAATGGGATAATAACCCAGCGCATTTACGTCCTGAACAAGGATTATTAAAAATTCGTAAAACATTCGATCTATTCGCAAACCTTCGTCCAGTAAAAGCATTTCCAAGCTTACTTGATGCTTCTCCATTAAAACGCGAAGTAGCTGAAAATGTTGATTTGATGATAGTTCGTGAATTAACAGGTGGTATTTATTTCGGCGAGAAAAAACGTACAGATGATGATGCGAGCGATTTAAATATTTATACTCGTCAAGAAATTGAACGTATTGTTGACAACGCCTTTGAACTTGCAAGACTTCGAAGAGGAAAACTTTGCTCCGTTGATAAAGCGAACGTTTTAGAAACTTCAAGATTATGGAGACAAATTGTTGAAGAAAAGAAAGAACAATATTCTGACGTGATAGTTGAACATAATTTAGTAGACTCAGTTGCAATGAAACTAATAACGAATCCAGGTTATTACGATGTAGTTGTAACAGATAATATGTTCGGAGATATTTTAAGTGATGAAGCATCAGTTATAACAGGTTCTTTAGGTGTACTTCCATCCGCATCAATCCGTAGTGATAGTTTTGGATTATATGAACCAGTTCATGGATCAGCACCAGAAATTGCAGGACAGGGAATTGCAAATCCAGCAGCAACAATTCTATCAGTTGCCATGTTATTACGCTATTCCTTTGGGTTAAAGGATGAGGCAGCGGAAATTGAACGTGCAGTAAGTGCTGTATTTGATGATGGCTACTTCACTGCTGATTTAGTGAAGGATAGTAGTCGTGCTTTAACTACAGATGAATGGACAGATAAAGTTATTGCTGAAATCGATACTAATTTCGTTGCTGATAGTATTATGGAATCTTATATTTAAGGGTTGGTGAAGACAATGGCGAAAAATATTATAGAAAAAATTTGGGATTCACATGTTGTATATGAAGAAGTAGGTAAACCAGATTTACTTTATATCGATCTTCATTTAATTCATGAAGTAACTTCTCCTCAAGCATTTGAAGGGTTAAGATTAGCAGGTCGAAAAGTTCGCCGACCAGATCTTTGTTATGCAACGATGGATCACAATGTACCAACTAAAAATTTACCAACGATTAATGACCCGATTGCTAAAAAACAAATTACTACATTAGCTGAAAATGCGAAAGAGTTTGGTATTCAATTAGCTGATATGGGTCATCCAGATCAAGGAATTGTACACGTAATCGGCCCTGAGCTTGGATTAACACAACCTGGTAAAACAATTGTTTGTGGTGATTCTCATACATCGACACACGGTGCCTTTGGTGCACTTGCATTTGGTATTGGTACTTCAGAAGTTGAACACGTTTTGTCCACACAAACCTTATGGCAAAACAAACCAAAAACAATGGAAATCCGTGTAAATGGTAAGCTTGGCATTGGTGTTTCTGCAAAGGACATCATTTTAGCTATCATCGCAAAATGGGGAATTGGTGTAGGTACAGGACATATTGTTGAATTTACAGGTGAAGCAATTCGCTCACTTACAATGGAAGAACGTATGACAATTTGTAATATGTCCATTGAAGCAGGAGCAAAAGCTGGACTTATCTCACCTGATCAAACTACAGTTGACTATTTACGTGGACGCCGCTATGCACCAAAAGAAGACAAGTTTGAAGAAGCTGCTTCTTATTGGCTAAGCTTAGCTTCAGATGATGGTTGTACTTACGACGTTGTTTTAGAAATTGATGCAGAAGAAATTGAACCAATCGTCACTTGGGGTACAAATCCATCAATGGGTACTGGAGTTACAAAAACTGTTCCTACGGTAGATGATTATGATAACGAATCTGATAAAGCTGCTTTGAAAAAAGCACTTGCTTATATGGATTTAGAAGAAGGTCAACCAATTACTTCGATTGAAATTCAACATGTCTTTATCGGTTCTTGTACGAACTCCCGTCTATCAGATTTACGTACTGCAGCTAGTATTGTAGAAGGAAAAAAAATATTCCCAGGTGTAAAAGGAATCGTTGTTCCTGGCTCCCATTCTACAAAAAAAGCGGCTGAAGCAGAAGGATTGGATAAAATCTTTATTGATGCAGGTTTTGAATGGCGCGAATCTGGATGTTCTGCTTGCCTAGGTATGAACGAAGATATTATTCCATCAGGGGAGCGTTGTGCTTCCACTTCAAACCGAAACTTTGAAGGACGTCAAGGTGCTGGGGCTCGCACACACTTAGTAAGTCCTGCGATGGCAGCAGCTGCAGCAATTGAAGGTCATTTTGTAGACGTTCGAAAATACGTAAAGCAAGAAGTATAAGTCGATTAGGAGGGGATCAACGATGGAACCTATTAATAAAGTAACAAGTGTTATAACACCATTAGATCGAAAAAATGTTGATACAGATCAAATTATTTCAAAAGAATTTTTAAAACGCATTGAACGAACAGGTTTCGGTCAATATCTATTCTATCATTGGCGTTTTGATAAAGATGGAAATGAGATTTCTGATTTTGTATTAAATAAACCAGAATATAAAGGTTCACAAATTTTAGTTGCACAAGATAACTTTGGCTGTGGCTCTTCTCGTGAACATGCACCATGGGCAATTTTAGACTATGGCTTTCGTGTTGTCATTGCACCAAGCTTTGCGGATATTTTCCATAATAACTGTTTTAAAAATGGAATTTTGTTAATTAAACTAACTGAAGAAGAGTGCGATGAAATTTTACAAAAAGGTCTAGAGAAGCCGTACAATGTGAATGTAAATTTAGAAGAACAAACCGTAACAGGGGAAGATGGCAAAGTATATCACTTTAACATTGATCCTTATTATAAAGAAATACTGCTAAATGGCTGGGATGAAATTGCATTAACATTTAAATATGAAGAGCATATCGCAGCTTATGAAGCAAAAAGAATTGCATTTTAATTGATAATAAAAAGAAGCCGAAAAATTTACCATAGTGGAATTTTCGGCTTCTTTAAAATTTTCATAAACTACACTGTTAATAGATTAGGTAATTGATCTTTAGATTGCTTATTATCATTTGCAAAATATTCGTCATACCAAACTAAGAACATATAAATTGTCCATATTTTTCGTTGATGATTACCTTTTCCATCTACATGTTCATCAAGTAATTGCAATATTTTTTGCTGATTAAAGAATTTACTTGCTGTTTCGCTTAGAAAAGCTTTTCGGACACGTGTAACAAATTTTTCTTCACGAAGCCAATAACGAATTGGAACTGGAAATCCTATTTTTTTACGATTTGCCCAAGCTTTTGGTAATGTATTATTCGCAGCGATACGAAAAGCAAATTTTGAATTTTGTTCATTTACACGGAAGCGAGTAGGAAGTGTTGCTGCAACATCCATCACTTCGCGGTCCAAAAGAGGCACACGTAATTCAATAGAATGGGCCATCGACATTTTATCTGCTTTTAATAAAATATCGTCAACTAACCATAAATGTAAATCAAGGAATTGTTTTTTTGTTACGTCATCATATCCTTTTGCTTTTTCATAGATAGGCATCACAATATCTTTTACAGATGGTGCATGTAAGAAATTTGATTTTAAAATTTCAGCTGCTTCATCTTCTTCAAAAATACATGCTTGGCCAATAAAAGTTTCTTCTACTGAAGAGTTGGCACGTTTAATAAAATGACCAATTCTGCTATTAGGCATTAAATGTGGTATGAGAGAACTAGCTGCTTTCACAAAATTAGGTAAGTTTTTATATTTTTTCATATTTGGTGTATCAGAGTATAAATCATAACCACCAAAAAGTTCATCAGCACCTTCACCAGAAAGCACAACTGTTACATGCTCACTTGCTAGGCGCGCTAAATAATACAATGGAATAATTGACGGATTTGAATGTGGTTCATCCATCATGTATTGAATTTTACCTAAGTCATTAAAACATTGTTCTGGATCTAAAACTTTGCTTACATTTTCAATGCCGAGTTCATTTGATAATTGTTTAGCACTATCGATTTCAGAAAAGTTCTCTGTACTAAATCCTACTGTAAATGTTTGATCAGGACGTAATATTGATGCAACATAACTTGAGTCGACTCCGCTTGATAAAAAAGAACCTACTTTAACATCAGCTATTGTATGAATTCCAACAGATTCGCGAACTACATCGTCTATCTCCTCAACAAAAGAATTTAACGCTTTTTCTTCTGGGTTGAACTGTGGCTCCCAGTAACGACTAACTGTTAGCTTTCCATTTTGATAGGTCATGTAGTGAGCAGCAGGAAGTTTAAAAATTCCTTTAAAGAAAGTTTCCTTTAACACTGGATATTGAAATGTTAAATAAGGTTTTAATGCTTGCTCATTTAGTTCCTTCACGAAATGTGGATGGGGAAGAAAGCTTTTAATTTCCGAACCGAAAAATAAAGTTCCATTCATTTGGCCATAGTAAAAAGGTTTAATCCCGAAATGGTCCCTTGCAGCAAACAATGTTTGATTATTTCGATCCCAAATAACAAATGCAAACATTCCGCGAAGTTTTTTTACTAATTCTGTTCCATATTCTTCATAGCCATGAAGTAAAATTTCACTATCAGTATTTGTTTTAAAAATATGTCCCTTTGAGATAAGGTCCTCGCGTATTAATTGAAAATTATAGATTTCACCGTTAAAAATTAATACTAACGATTGATCTTCATTATATAAAGGTTGCGAACCGTTATGTAAATCGATGATACTTAGTCGACGAAAGCCTAGCGCTGCTTTACCTTCAATGAAACTACCGCCACTGTCCGGGCCTCTATGTATTATTTGATTCATCATATTTTCTAAAACGGCAGAAGCATTTTCAACTTCTCCTATAAATCCTGTAAAACCACACATTATTAAAATTCTCCTTACTTTTCCCAGTTATAAATATGACGATTACATTACAAAAAGGTTACATTTATTTTAAAGTTTTATTTCTATTTTTTCTATAAAAATTTACAAGGTTAGTATAAGGCGAAAAAAAAGAAGCAATGAACAGTCTGAAAAGTGAGGTGGGGACTTTTTGACGTGGCGATGGTAGGATTAATATCTTTTGAACAAAAAGAACGGAGAGTCATGAAAGACTGCTCCATTCAAAATTTTAGGTTTAGTTATTTTACCGAACCACTTACAAACTGTTGATCTTGATAATACATATTTTTAACTAAGACATTTGGACCTAAGCATTTTACAGCAGGGCAATGGCAATTTAATGATTTGGCTAAATCAGTTTCTAGCCATTTATTAAAGGAAGCAGTTAATGAGTCAGTTTTAATATTGCCTAGTGCAGGTGTATCACCAAAGTCTGTTACAATTACATCTCCTGTAAATATATTTACATTTAGTCTTGAGCGGCCGTCTGGATCATTACGCAATGTGACATTTTTAGCTTCACGTAAACGTTTTAATAATGCTAAATCTTCATCATTTTGACTACAAGGATAGAATGGAAGTGTTCCAAATAGCATCCACACAGATTCATCTCGTATATCTAATAAATGATGGATTGCAGCACGTGTTTCTTCTAGTGAAAGTGATGTTAAACTAGACGCAAAATCAGACGGATACATAGGATGCACCTCATGTCGTGCACACTTCATTTCGTGTACAATTTGATGATGAATATGTTCGATGTATGGAATTGTTTTTTTATTTAACATTGTCTCTGCTGAAACCATAACTCCTTGTTCAGATAACATGCGTGAATTTTCAATCATACGCTCAAAAAGGGCAGCACGTTGGTCAAAGGTTGGTTTTCGTTCCATCATTGCAAAACCTGTTTCAACAAATTCCTCAATTGTACCCCAGTTATGAGAAATATGTAGCACGTCCAAGTAAGGTGCAATTTCTAAATAACGGTCCCCATCAATTGTTAAATTTGAATTCATTTGTGTTCGAATACCGCGTTCATGGGCATATTGTAAAATTGGTTTTACATAATTGGCAACGGATTTTTTACTTAACATCGGTTCGCCGCCAGTAATACTCAATGTTTTTAAATGTGGAATTTCATCAAGTCTTTTTAAAATTAACTCTAATGGTAAACCTTCTGGATCTTTAGTTTGTAATGTATAGCCTACAGCACAGTGAGCACAGCGCATATTACAAAGTGTAGTTGTTGTAAATTCAATGTTAGAAAGTGTTAGTTTCCCGAATTGTTCTATATCTAAATAAGCTTCCCAAGGATCATACTTTGGGGTTATTTTTTCTAAAGTCGTCATAGTTTTCGATCTTCCTTTCCAAAAATACATTTTCTCATACAAAAACCTTTTCGAAAACTATTTTTGCTTCATTTAGAACAATTAACCGTTAAAAGGGACAATAAAACATTTTTCTAGCTGAACAGTAATGAATAATCAACAATCTAACTGTTTAATGAAACTATGATTTTCACTGTAATAGACATCTCCAACTTTATTTTCAACTATCGTTCTTGTTAATTCGATTTTTGAAAAGTTTACAGCCTGTACATTATATTGAGATTTATTATTTCGAATCATACTATCGGAAACAAATACTGATGACTGATTTTGTGCAAATATATCCGAATGATTTCCATCGGTTAATTGTACGCTTTTTAAATCGACAATAGACTCAAAATCAATCCATATTTGGTGTTGGGCGTGCTTTGAAATAAAACAGTCCTGTATATATACTTCACTATGGTTTTGAATGAAAAGGGCGTTGCGACAACCATCAAACAGCTCACTATTTTTTAAAATGACAGAACTATCATTCACCACAATTTGTGCTAGTTCATGATTGAAAATTTGACTATCAAACAAATAAAAGCTGGAGTTTCGTAATACTTTTACTCCATATGAATTGCCATTATAAATTTGACAATGTTCAAATCTAGCTGTTGATTGGTCACAAATTTCAACTTGTACATTATGACTATCATAAAATTGACTATTCATTGCAACGAGCTCACAATCATTCACTATAAATAAACTTTTGCCATTAAACATTTCACTTTGAACAATTAAAATTTTACAATTGGACTTGCTTGCAACATGGGGCATTTCATTATCGTGAAATTTACAAGTATCTATATCAACTTTTGAATCTGACATTGCCAAAATGCCGTTTCCAACATTTTGTGTTAAAACGGATTTAAAAATGATTAGTTCGGATTTAAAGAGTGTAATGCCAGAGTTAGCGTTATGCGTAATTTCACTTTCAACAATAGCGCAGCTTCCAAAATCCTCAATACAAATGCCAACATGATATCCTTCTTTTATTTTACTTTTTTTAATGGAACAGATTGATTCATCAGAAATTGCTAATTGAGTAGACCGGTGTCCTTTAATGTCTGTCTTTAAAATGTTTACGATTGATTCATTGCTAATTTGAATACCAAATCCGTCACCACCACTAATTTGGCAAAATTCTATATTCATACATGATTTACGAGTAACTTGAACATTGGCTTTTTTATTACTAGTCACTTCACAGTAGGAAATTTGTGCATCACCATTGTCTTGAACGAATATTCCTACATCTTCTCCTTGCTGAATTGTACTTTTTCTTGCAGTTAAGTAACCATTTTGCACAGAAATTTGTGATAGCTTATGGTCATTAAAAATTGTTGATTGCAAGGAAGCTTCACCATCTTGAGTTATTTGAAGTCCTATGCCACTCCCATACTCAATGTGACTTTCATAATCAAAATATTTAGATTCTTCTACAACAATTTGTGTGCTAGAGTGACGATGGATATGGATGCTTTTTGTTTGTAACAGTGAATGGTTTTTTATTAAAAAAGCATGTTTTGCTCCTGAAAATGTACTTTTTTCAATACAAATTTGTGAGGACTCGGATAATATTTGTGCTTTTCCGTTATGATGAAAGGTACAATTTTCAAATATCGCTTTACTATTATTTATAACAGATACAGCCATTTCCTTTGCTTGTTCAAATTCACAATTGTATGCATTTAATTTTCCGCCATCGACTGTAACAAGTACATCCGCTTTTTTACCAATAAAACGACAATTATTAAGAACGGCGTCTCCTTCAATATACATTTGTGCTGTTGGTGCAATTGTGATATTTTGAATCGTAACGGATACGTTTTTTGGAACAATGATTAATCCTTCAATTACTGTTTCTTCTAATTCTCCAGTAATGACCATATTTTTTTCTAAACGTATTGATTCCTTATATCTTTTTGCTTTTAATTGTATTACTTTTCCTGATTTTGAACTTTGTATTGTTCGTTGAATCGTTTTAACATTGGAAAATAATTTAGAAAATATTTTTATCATTACCACCAAGGGCCCCCTCCTGTAATCCAGTGAATATTCCTATTTTCGCTAAAAAATCAAAATCTTAATCGTTATTGCTAAAAAAAGACACCTCCTGCTAAATTTGCAAGAGATGACTGTTGGAGTGTCTTCTAATTTTTTCTTTCAAACGGCAAAAAGGGGAGCTTGAAATCCTTTTCTAGTCAAATAGTGATTGGAAGTTTACAATTGAAACGATATGTTTTGATATAGGAGGATTTTTAATTGAAAAATACATTATTAGAAATACTAAATATGAATTTTAATGAGCGGGCATCTTATATGGAGAACAATGGCGATGAATTGCTACAAAACATGCTTTTACATATCGGTGATCCAAATGATGAATTACGAGATAAGTTAAACTATCGAATATTTATTGAGCTTTTATCTGAACAGTTATTAACTAGAGAGCAAATGAAGCTGGTTGCTCTAACATTACATAGTAAAGATTATTTATATAGTTCAATCGGTGAGCGACATACAGATTCCGTCTTCACGAGATCCTTTTCTGCTTTATGGCTATCAGCATTACTTCATGCAGATCGTCAGCTACACTTTTTATCAAATGAAGAAGCGACTCTTATAATAGAAGCTTCTACACCATATTTAATGAACGAAAAAGATGTGCGAGGTTTTATTGGAGAAGACAAAGGGTGGGCACATGCGATTGCATATGGTGCTGATTTAGCGAGTGCAATCGTAAGTCATCCAACATTTGAAGTAAGATTTGCTCCAACACTTCTTCAAGGAATAAAGGATAGTTTTTGGAAAGGAACTGTTTTTGTTGATGATGAGGAAGAACGGTTAGTAACAATACTTGAAAAATTAATCCTTCTTGATTTTCCAGAAGAAGTAATGGTGGAATGGGTGGAACAAGTATTTGATAAATTGCAATTTTATTTAATGGAAGTAGGCTATACGCCACAATACTTTACGGCACGAACAAATACACTTCATTTTATGAAAACACTATATTTCACATTAAAATTTTCTAACAAGATGCCGCAATTAAATGGTGTTGTTTCATTATTTATAGCTAAATGGATGAAACAATAGAGATCTAACTTCCTGTTAACTGGGAGATACAAGTAAATGAGGTGAGTAAATGCGAAGTCGATTTAGAAGAATAATTTATTTAATTGCTGTTGTCTTTATAATAGGATACTTATTCAATTTGTATTTTGTTCACTTTACTGGAGATGGAAAAGATACTCCTGAAGAAGCATTACCTACAGATGCCCAGTACGAATGGATTGAGGGACCTAAAACAGACAAAGAACAGCGCTATTTCTTTTTATCTAATGGCAACTATTTCGGAACAGGTGTTGTTATTAAAAATTTAAAAGGGTGGACAGCAGGTGATGGTGCGTATTCGCCATTACCAAATCCGCTAGAAGAAAATAAAATTACAGCTGCCCATTCAGACGGTCAAATTTTATTTGGATTAATTAAACCAAATGGTAATGTAAAAGTAAAAATCAATGATGTTAAAGCAAAGATGATTGATTTAACAACTCTTTCAGAAGAAGTGTTAAATCAATACAAGGTTGAAGGGTATTATATTTGGTATGTTGAACGAGTAAAACTAGAAGAAGAAGTTCATTATAACATTGAAGTATTAGATGACCATGATAATGTACTAAGTGAATTATCAATTTAATTTGAATTTAAGTATTCTTAAGCCGAAGTTCTTTTGTTTTTTAATCACCACATATATACTGGTTGTTGCTGAGTGAATTACAAGGTCATAACATTAACTTATCACAAAAGATAAAATTAATGTAATTTACTTATGTATATAAATAAGATATGATGGTCATTGGAGAAAAGAAGCTTTGTTGCCTTTTCGAATTATTAACTAGGGGGAGTACACAAATGGCAAGCAACTTACACAACAGCCGTGCGTCATTCGAAGTAAATGGTAAAACGTATAACTACTACCGTTTATCTGCGATTGAAGAAGCTGGTATCGCAAACGTATCACGCCTACCATACTCAATTAAAGTATTATTAGAATCTGTATTACGTCAATATGACAACTATGTAATTAAAGAAGAGCACGTAAACAACCTTGCAAAATTTGGTGCAGGTGCAGATCCAGAAGGTGAAGTTCCATTCAAACCTTCTCGCGTAGTATTACAAGACTTCACTGGGGTTCCAGTAGTAGTTGACTTAGCTTCATTACGTTCAGCTATGAAAGAATTAGGTGGAGATCCAAATAAAATCAATCCAGCAATTCCAGTTGACCTTGTAATTGACCACTCAGTACAAGTTGACAAATACGGTAATTCTTCTGCATTACAAGCGAACATGGATTTAGAGTTCGAACGTAACGCAGAACGTTACAACTTCTTAAAATGGGCTCAAACTGCGTACGATAACTTCCGTGCTGTACCACCAGCAACAGGTATCGTACACCAAGTTAACTTAGAATATTTAGCGCCAGTTGTTCACGTTAAAGAAAACGAAGATGGCACTTTTGAAACTTTCCCAGACTCAGTAGTAGGTACTGACTCACACACAACTATGATCAACGGTCTTGGCGTTCTTGGTTGGGGTGTTGGTGGTATTGAAGCAGAAGCAGGTATGCTTGGACAACCTTCATACTTCCCAATCCCAGAAGTTATCGGTGTTAAATTAACTGGTGAACTTCCAAACGGTGCTACTGCAACTGACTTAGCATTAAAAGTAACTCAAGTATTACGTAAACGTGGTGTAGTTGGTAAATTCGTAGAGTTCTTTGGTCCTGGTGTATCTAACTTACCACTTGCTGACCGTGCTACAATTTCGAACATGGCTCCAGAATATGGTGCTACATGTGGTTTCTTCGCAATTGACGAAGAATCATTAAACTACATGCGTTTAACAGGCCGTGATGAAGAACACATCGCAGTAGTAGAAAACTACTTAAAAGCGAACGACTTGTTCTTTGATCCATCTTTAGAGCCTGTTTACACTGACGTGTTAGAAGTTAAATTAGACGAAATCGAACCAAACCTTTCTGGTCCAAAACGTCCACAAGATTTAATTCCTCTTTCAGAAATGAAAGCTCGTTACCATGAAGCAGTTACTGCTCCAATGGGCGTACAAGGTTTCGGTTTAACTGAAGATGAATTCTCAAAAACATCAACAATTAAATTTGCTGATGGCGATGTAGAAATGCCTACAGGTGCAGTAGCAATCGCTGCTATTACATCTTGTACAAATACATCTAATCCATACGTTCTTTTAGCTGCTGGTTTAGTTGCTAAAAAAGCTGTAGAAAAAGGTATCCAACCACCAAAATGGGTTAAAACTTCATTAGCTCCTGGTTCTAAAGTAGTAACAGGTTACTTAGAAGATTCAGGTTTACAAACTTACCTTGACCAAATCGGTTTCAACACTGTAGGTTACGGTTGTACAACATGTATCGGTAACTCTGGTCCATTACTTCCAGAAATCGAAGAAGCTATTAAAGAAAAAGACTTATTCGTAACTTCAGTTCTTTCTGGTAACCGTAACTTCGAAGGTCGTGTACACCCACTTGTAAAAGCTAACTACTTAGCTTCACCACCATTAGTAGTTGCTTATGCTTTAGCTGGTACTGTAGATATCGACCTACAAAAAGATTCTTTAGGAAAAGATAAAGATGGCAACGATGTATTCTTCGCTGATATCTGGCCTTCAACTGAAGAAGTAAACGAAGTATTAAATAAAGTTGTAACTCGTGAACTATTCCAAAAAGAATATGAAACAGTATTTACTGCTAACGAAAAATGGAATGCAATTGAAACATCAACTGAATCTCTTTACACATTTGATGACAAATCAACATACATTCAAAACCCACCATTCTTCACTGGTCTTTCTAAAGAGCCTGAAGCAATCAAAGGTCTTGATGGATTACGTGTAATCGCTAAGTTCGGTGATTCAATTACAACTGACCATATTTCTCCAGCTGGTGCAATTGGTAAAGATACTCCAGCAGGTAAATATTTACAAGAAAACGGTGTTGCAATCCGTGACTTCAACTCTTATGGTTCTCGTCGTGGTAACCATGAAGTAATGATGCGTGGTACATTTGCAAACATCCGTATCCGTAACCAAGTAGCACCAGGTACAGAAGGTGGATTTACTACTTACTGGCCAACTGGTGAAGTTGAGTACATTTACGATGCAGCTATGAAATATCAAGCTAACGGTACTGGTTTAGTAGTATTAGCTGGTAATGACTACGGTATGGGTTCTTCTCGTGACTGGGCTGCTAAAGGTACTTTCTTACTAGGTATTAAAACAGTTATCGCACAAAGCTACGAGCGTATCCACCGTTCTAACCTTGTAATGATGGGTGTATTACCACTTCAATTCATGCCAGGTGAAAACGCTGAAACTTTAGGCTTAACTGGTAAAGAGGAAATTTCTGTAAATATCACTGACGATGTAAAACCACGTGATATTTTAACAGTTACTGCTAAAGCTGAAGATGGAACTGTTAAAGAATTCAAAGCTCTAGCTCGTTTCGACTCAGAAGTAGAAGTAGACTACTACCGTCACGGTGGTATCCTACAAATGGTACTTCGTGCGAAAGCAGCTGAATAATAACGGAAAGTTACCGTGCATTTAATGCATGTGTGATACTCCAAAAAAACAGGTTGACTTGTTCAACCTGTTTTTTTTTATGTAGTACTATAGTAACATTTTCAAAAATTACATAAATTTAATAATATATAGTTAGATATTTACAAAAGTTTCTTGTAGAATAGTACTAGATTTCTTTTTTCTTAATATTCTAATTATATTACTGGAGGGTTACATAAATGAATTCTAAAAAAAGTCGTAATAAAATTTATACAGCAACTATAGCCTCTTCTGTTGTTGCTTCAGCTTTACTATTAACTCCTGTTCAAGCAGAATCTATTTCCTTTAAAGATGTACCTTCAACTTCCTCTTACTACGCTTCCATCAATCAATTAACTGAATTAGGCGCAATTTCCGGATTTCCAGATGGAACGTTTAAACCAGGTGAATCACTAACACGTGGACAAGCAGCTAAAATTATTGCACAAGTTTTAAATCTAGATGGAGCAACTGCTACAGATCCAAGCTTCTCTGACGTTCCAAAATCTCATCAATACTATAATGCTATTGCAGCATTAGCTGAAGCGGACATTATTGGCGGATATGAGGATAATACATTTAAAGTAAGTGAAACAATCACTCGTGGACAATTAGCAAAAGTGTTAGCACAAGCATTTGAATTAAAAACAAAAGATAATAGTGAATTGCCTTTCACAGATGTAACTGAAAGCTATAAACCATTCGTTAAGGCTCTTTATGATAATGGTATTGCTACTGGTACTTCTGAAAATACATTCTCATTAAATAAGCCTGTTACTCGCGGACAAGCAGTTAATTTAATTACACGAGCTCTTAACTTTGTACCAGATCAAGCACCAGATACTGCTACTCCGGACACAGCTACATTTGATTTAACGATTATGCACAGCAATGATACACATGGACGTGTGGAAAATGCTCCAAAACGTGCTACAGCTGTAAAGGAAGTACGTGCGGAAAAGCCGAATGCTTTATTACTTGATGCAGGTGATGCAAATAGTGGTACTTTATACTCGAACGAATTCAAAGGACAAGCTGATTTAGCTTTCTTAAATTATATGGAATATGATTTTATGACGTTTGGTAATCATGAATTCGATTTAGGTTCAAGCCCAGAAGGTCATCAAGCATTAGTCGACTTTATAAAAGGAGCTAATTTCCCATTTGTATCATCTAACGTTGATTTTTCAAAGGATTCTAAGTTTACGGGATTATTTAATGATTTAATTTCAAGTGAACCGGAAAACGGGAAAATTTATAGTGGGATTGTTAAAGAAATAGATGGAGAAAAAGTAGGTATTTTTGGTTTAACTACTGCTGAAACAAAAGATATTTCTTCTCCAGGAAGTGTTACATTTGAAAATTATGTTGAAGAGGCAGAAAAAGCGGTAAAAGCCTTTGAAGATTTAGGTGTAGATAAAATTATTGCTTTAACTCATATTGGTTACGATGATAGTGCTGATTATGATAATGATTTAATCTTAGCTAAATCAGTGGAAGGCATCGATATTATTGTTGGTGGTCATAGTCATACTAAATTAGACGAGCCAGTTGTTGTTGATACAAATACAACAGGTGAGGCAAAAGATGCAACAATAATTGTTCAAGCATATCAATATAGCGATTATTTAGGAACGCTTGACGTATCCTTTGATGATAAAGGTGTAGTTGTTGATTTCGAAGGTGAGTTATTAGAATTAGGTAAATACACAGAAGATCCTGTCGCTTTAGAACTTTTAAAACCGTATAAAGATCAAGTGGTAGCAGTACAAAATAAAGAAATTGGTGTTACTGCAATTTCTGCGTTAGAAAATCCACGAACTACTGATGAAGGAAATACAGAACAGCTAAGTGTACGTAAAAATGAAACTGCTCTTGGTAATATCATTACAGACGGTATGCTTTCAAAAGCAAAACAATATACAAATAAAGAAGTCATTATGGCCGTACAAAATGGTGGGGGAATTCGTTCAGGTATTAACGAAGGACCAATTACTGTTGGTGAAGTAATTACAGTTCTACCATTTGGTAATACATTAGCACTAATGGATGTTACAGGTGCAGAACTAAAATCAGCCTTTGAATTTAGCTTAGCAAACTACCCAGAAGAATTCGGTGGCTTCCTACATGTTTCTACTGGTACAAAAGTTGAATTCGACTCTTCAAAACCAGCTGGACAACGCATTGTATCACTTTCTTATAAAGATGCAAAAGGTAATGATGTTCAAATTGAAGATGGCAAAACATATACAATTGCTACAAATGCCTTTACTGCTAAAGGTGGAGATGGCTTTGATATGTTTGCAACAGCATACGAAGATGGTCGCGTAACTGATTTAGGTTTATCTGATTGGGAGAACTTAGTAGAACATTTAAAAGCAATTGGTGATATTACACCAACAATTGAAGGTCGCATTGTTGATGTAGCTAAATAATAACTACTTTTTTCTAACAAATAGATTGCTCAAAAAGATTTAAATATTAGCAATTACTTTAAATGAGATCGTCTTAAATGGCGGTCTCATTTTATTCTTAAAATTTAGCAAAATATTGTGCATTTATTCTGAACTTTTCACCAACATTCTCAGCCTATAGAAATTTTTATTGAAAATATTACATACTGTTCATTAAAATAGAATAAATAAATATATAGATGATAATAGAAAACAATAGGGAGGAATTATGAAGAAAAGATATAGCGTTTTTGCAAAGTTTCGAGATGGCCATTATTTTTATTTAAACTTCAATGATCCTAGCATATTGGATTGTTTAAAACAAGTTCCTCCTCCAGAAGGATTGTTAGCAATAGCTAAATGGCCAATCAATACACATGCAGAAATCGAATTTTTTGTTGAATTAATCAATGGGAATATTAGCTATTATTTTTTAAAAGACTCGATTACTGATATTAGAGAAACTGTTATATTCAATAATTCAGAATTGGATAATTAATTTAATGTCTAAATATTTATTTATATTTGGGCTTTCTATTAAAAAGGGGATTTTCAGAGTAGAATTTCTGAACATCCCCTCTATTTTTTACTTAAAAAAGAAAAGGGACGTCTCATAATTTTATGAGCCATCCCTTTATATCTTTACCACTCAATATTCGCAATAATTCCTTCATCATCATGAAGGTCTAACACGATTCGTGCAGACATTGAATCACGATGTAATTGTTCATCAATATATAAACGAATAGCTGTAATAAAGTTCACTGTATTATAAAATTCCAATTGTCCATTTACATAAGCCTCTGCAGTAAATCCTGAAGCATCATCATACATTAATTCTACTTCAACCTCTTGCGGGGCAACATTTTTAAATTTTGCGTGAAACAGACAAACTGCATTAATGACTTCTTGCTCTGATAATGTTATCTTTTCCAAGGATCTGATACCTCTTTATTCTTTTTACGTGTCATCATTTGATAAATTTTAATACAAATAAATACGATGAACACGATTGCTAAGGCATTGATCGCAAAGCCTAAAAGATTACCGATTAGCCCCATGTCAGAGAATAAACTACCAAATAGTAATCCTGCTAAACCACCAATAAACAAACCTCTCATGAGACCACCAGAAGTGAAACCTCCAGCTTTTGTCGTATTCGTAGTTGATTTGTTTGTTGTTGTCGATTTATTAACTGTTGAATTCGATCCAGAATCGTTATTTTGATTATAGTTATTTGTCCCTGTATTATTATTGCTATTAAAGCTTTTCTTTCCAGACTTGTACGATTTTGCTTCAACAGTTTGAACATCATCGACAAGAATAACTGAACCTAAACTTGAGAACGCTAAAGTAAAGGCCATAAGTATTGCTGAAAGTTTTTTCATTTAGCTAAATTCCTCCATCCATGTAATTACTCTATAAGTATACCAAATTATATTGAATGAAAAAAATAAATACTCTGTTCAATCTATGTCATTAGTATGAAAACAATTATTGTAAAAAATACTTCGTTTAAGATGAATTTATTTGAATTTCTTCCATTTCTATATGTGACAAAGTATGATAGAACAGTAAATAGTTTTCGAAAATGAAAGGATGAAATAGGTTGCAAGATAAACGTTTTAAAGTTGCAAACCGTGAAGCATTAATTGGTGTAGTGCTTGTCATTATTAATTTTGCTATATGGTTTGGCTTTGCCTATGGATTAGGTTCAGGTAATCCAACTGAATATTCATATGTTTTCGGTTTTCCTGCATGGTTTTTCTATAGTTGCATTGCAGGGACGATTTTTATGATTGTTCTAATTTGGCTTTCAATTAAATTGTTTTTCAAAGATATTCCTTTTCATGAAGAGGAGGAAAAACAATGATTCATTGGCAAGTTATTATTCCACTTATCATTTTTTTAATCATTATTTTTTGTATAGGCTTTTGGGTTAATAAACATGTACGTTTATCCAATTCATTCTTACAGGAATATTTCCTTGGTGGACGCGAAATGGGTGGTTTTCTATTAGCGATGACTATGATGGCGACATATGGTAGTGCTTCGAGTTTTATCGGTGGACCTGGTGTGTCATATAATTTAGGTTTAGGCTGGGTTTTACTTGCCATGGCCCAATTACCAGCAGGTTATTTTGTACTGATGATTTTAGGGAAAAAGTTTGCTATTATTTCACGCCGCTATGAAGCGATTACATTAATTGATTTTCTTAAAAAGCGATATGACAGTAATGTAGTTGTATTACTTTCTGCACTCAGTATTATCATTTTCCTATTTGCCTCAATGACTGCTCAATGGGTTGGGGGAGCACGCTTAATAGAATCGTTGACTGGCTTAAATTATACAGTGGCCTTACTTATTTTTGCTGTAACGGTGTTAGTTTATGTTATTATTGGGGGTTTTCGTGCTGTAGCTTTAACAGATGCTATGCAAGGCTCAGTGATGATTATTGGAACAATTATTTTGTTAATCGGGACAATTATAGCAGGTGGGGGAATAGAGAATATTATGGATTCCCTTGTAAATGAAAATCCTCAGATGTTATCACCATTTGGATCTGACGGATCATTAACGCCACTTTATGTTTCAACTTTTTGGATATTAATTGGTCTTGGGGTAATTGGATTACCTCAAATTGCAGTTCGTGCTATGAGTTATAAAGATTCGAAAAGTTTACATCGCGCTATTCTAATTGGCACAATTGGAATCGGAACAATTATGTTCGGAATGCATTTAATTGGGGTACTTGCTCGTCCTGTTATACCAGGTATAGAAATTGGTGATAAAGTGATGCCTACCCTTACACTGGAAGTATTACCACCACTGCTAGCTGGAATCGTACTTGCTGCTCCTATGGCTGCTATTATGTCAACTGTTAATGCATTATTAATGTTAGTAAGTTCAACAATAGTAAAGGATTTATATTTAAACTTTATTAATCCAACTGCTTCTGAAAAGCAAATTAAAACAAGAAGCTATTGGGTGACAACAATAATCGGACTAGCTGTCGTCTTTTTTGCATTAAAACCGCCTGAATTTTTAATCACTTTAAACATATATGCATTTGGAGGCTTAGAATCAGCCTTTTTATGGTCTGTTGTATTTGGTCTCTATTGGAAAAAGGCAAATAAATATGGTGCAATTGCATCTATGATTACTGGCTTAGTTTTGTATATTTATATCTATCTAGAATTAACGAATATTTTTGGAATGCATTCGGTAACGATTCCCGTTGTCGTCTCATGTTTGGTATTCGTAATTGTAAGTCTTGCAACACAACAAAAATCTGGAATAGATCAAAATGCGATTTAAATGGGGACTTTCACAACGAAATGACCAGAAACTAAAATTTGAAAGGGGTCATTTCATATGGCAAATGTAGAAAAGAAACAATATAATGGGATAATTTTATTAACGGGATATTTACAGCGTTTATTTGTATCGGAAACTATTCATCGTCGGCTTGGTGAAACTCAAAAACCCGAACCATTGAAATTAGCAAAAGAATTATTAGATGAAGCATATAAGATTTTACCTGTATTTGAGAAAACTCATAGGTTGACGAATGAGCAAAAAGAACAACTTCAAAAAATTTCAACACAAACGGATGACTTGATGGCTACATACTTCAAAGGAGAACCTTACTCATTAAATCAAAAAATCGCTATCGTAGGCTCTTCGTTATATGCTGAGCAACATGTCAATGCAGGTATTGTACGGTTGGGACAATTATTTAATGTTGAGGTAAATCGAGATTTTCATATGCGAATTAAATTTTATGAAGAGCGAACTAAGATGATTGATTATTTAGTTTATACGATTGAACAAAAAGAGCAAATTGATGAAAAGATGATTAATGTCATCGATTCATTGTTCAATGATGTTATGCGAAACAAAGAGTTTATATTGAATGATTTAAAACAAATACCACTAATGCTTGAGTTTGAATAAACAAAAGCGAATCGAATAAAAATTTCGATTCGCTTTTGTTTTTAATAAAATACTTTTTCGATATTATATTTTGCGCGGAACGTATTAATGGCATATGTTTCGTAAATTTCACGTTCCATTGGGTCTTCAATTTCATACACTTCGATTTTATAAATTTCGTCGCGATGATTTTTCATCGGTGAAACATTATCTTCAAAATGTTTTTTAATACGCTGACGAATTTTACGTGCTTTTCCGACAAACAGCAGCTCATTCGCCTTATTATAAAAGAAGAAAAGCCCGCCTTTTTCACGAGTGATTTTATGGAAATCAATAAAACCGTGGTAAGGTGTGATTGGTACATCTCCTTCTTTTAGCTCTTGGTTACGTTGATAAATGACAACATCTGGTTTTGGAAATTCAATTTTGATCAAGCTTATTTCACGTCCTTTATTAATCTAACAAATAAACTACAGTAATTTTTTCACACTATCATTTAATATTATGACCTATTATGTAATTTAGTATTACCATTATAGCTTTAAAATAGTGAAAAGTGGTACTTTTTAAGAAAAAAACAGATAGATGAATAATAAATTTAGTCCTTGTATTTTATATACAAGGTTTTTTTATTGTTTTAGATAAAATTTCACTTTAGGTTAACCATTTGGAAAAAGTAAATTTTCTTCTAGTGTTAGTCACCCATCCCTCAAGGTGCTACATGCAGCTGGCGGGGCTAAGGCAAAATCCATTTTGCAACAAGTAACCGCAAAGCATTGATTTTAAACATTAGTACAGAAGAAATATTTAAATTTTAAAATAATTAATATTGAAAATATTCAGACTAGTCTTTATAATTACATTAACCAATATTAGAAACAGTGGTTCTTATATAGGTACAAAACTAAATAGAGGAGGGTGATTTAACTAATGAGAATAGCTACAGACATTGGAGGAACATTTACGGATCTAGTATTTATGGATAATGAAGGCAATTTTGGAACTGCTAAGACACACACAACACCTTCAAATTTCGAAAATGGAGTTATTAATGTTATTGAAAAAACAAATATTGCCCCAAATACAATCGATATGTTTATACATGGCTCCACAGTCGTAATTAATGCATTAACAGAAAGAAAAGGTGCTAAGGTGGGACTTATAACAACGAAGGGTACAAAAGATATACTCGAAATCGCAAGGGGAAATCGACCTGATTTATACAATTTTCGATATCAAAAGCCAAAACCTTTTGTTGAGCGATACTTAAGATGTGAAGTGCATGAACGTTTAAATTATAAAGGGGAAATTTTAGAACCATTAAAGGAAGAAGATATTAAATCTATTATCAATTATTTTAAACAAGAGAATATAGAAGCAATTGCTGTTTGTTATTTACATTCGTATATCAATTCAGTTCATGAGAAAAGAACCATTGAAATAATTAAGGAACTTTGGCCTGAAATAGCTGTTACAGCATCTCATGAAATAACTAAGGAATGGAGAGAATACGAGAGGACTAATACAACTGTATTAAATTCTTATGTAAAGCCAATAACAAGTTCGTATATTGATCGATTAAAAAATAAATTTAATGAAAATGAGATAAATGCAAATTCTTATATTATGCAATCAAATGGGGGTACGACTACGTTTAATAATGCAAAAAATTCCCCAATTAACCTTGTAGAATCTGGTCCTGTTGCAGGTATATATGGTGCTGCTGTACTTGGACAATTTTTAGGAGAGGACAATATTATTGCATTTGATATTGGTGGCACGACGGCGAAATGTTCTTTAATAAGCAATGGCGAAGTGAAAGTAACAACTGATTATTATATTGATAAAACTCAGAAAACAGCGGGATATCCTATTAAAGTACCTGTTGTTGATATAGTTGAAATTGGAAATGGAGGAGGATCTATTGCGTGGATTAATGAAGCAGGTTCTTTAAAAGTTGGACCACAATCTGCAGGTGCTGTCCCAGGTCCAGTTGCATATGGTCAGGGTGGTGAAAATCCTACTACAACTGATGCAAATCTAGTAACAGGGCGATTATCAAAAGATAATTTCGATTTTGAAGTTGATATTGAGAAAGTTAGAAATTCAATTCAGTCTAAAGTTTCATCTTTTTATGACCTTTCGATCGAAGAAGGAGCATTAGGGATCATTGATATTGCTAATTCAAATATGTTAAATGCATTGAAATTAATTTCTACAAGAAAAGGTTATGATCCAAAAGAGTTTACAATGATAGCCTTTGGTGGAGGCGGTCCAATGCATGCTACTGAATTAGCAGCAGAATTAGGTGTAAAAAAAGTTATTATTCCAATTGCCTCATCAGTATTTTCGGCATGGGGAATGTTAATGTCAGATTTGCGTCATGATTATATACAAACAAAAGTTGTTGAATTAAACAATATTAAATTAAATGATTTTAACAATTATTGGAATGAGATGGAGGATAAAGCATTAAATGAGTTTAAAGAAGAAGGAATGAAAAATGAGCAAATACTATTTTCTAGATTTGTAGATATGCGTTATATCGGACAAGAACATACTGTAAAAGTACCAATTCCATCAGTTAAACTTGAAAATTCCCACTTGGAAGATATTGTTTCACAGTTCCATCAATTACATGAAAAGAACTATACATTCAATCTCCCAAATACACCAACTGAAATAGTTAACTTACATTTAATTGGTTTTGGAAAACTTAAGAAACCAAAAATTACCCGAATTGATTATAAAGGTCTTCAATTGGAAGAGGCACTAAAAGAATATCGAGAAGTTTATTTTAGAAATTATGGTTGGATATCCACACCAATATATAATCGAGAATTGTTAGAACCTAATATGAAAATTATAGGTCCTGCAATAATTGAAGAGAGAAGTACTTCTACAATCGTTCATACAAACCAACAAGCAGTAATTGATGAGTATGGGAATTTAATTATTACAATTGAGGTGAATTAAATTGATAACTTCAGAGACTACAAATGTGAATCCGTTTAAATTGGAAGTCATTAAGGATTCACTTTTATCTATTGGAGATGAAATGTTTTTTGCACTCGCAAGAACTTCCATGAGTCCAATGTTTTATGAGGTTTTAGACTATGCTTGTGGTTTAACAAGTAATAAAGGTGATTTAATAAGTCAGGGGAACGGCGTAACAAGTTTTATTGGAATGTTAAGTCCAATGGTTCAGTCTGTATTAAATAAATTTGATAATGGTAAAAGTTTAAATGAAGGTGACATTATTATTATAAATGATCCCTATGTGGGAGGAGGCTCACATTTATCGGATGTAGGGTTGGTTATGCCGATTTTTTATAAAGGTGAATTAGTAGCCTTTTCTGCAAACAAGGGTCATTGGACTGAGGTAGGTGGTAAGGATCCAGGTTCCTTTACAAATGATGCAACTGAAATCTATCAAGAAGGCTTACAATTACCAGGAGTTAAACTTTTTGATAAAGGAGTAATTAATCAAAGTTTAATAGATATAATTTCGGTGAACGTACGATTACCTGATTTATCACTCGGTGATATGTGGGCGCAAGTTGCAGCTCTTAAGACAGGTGCAAAACGATTTATAGAATTATGTGATAAAAATTCTAAAGAATATGTTATAGAGGCAATTGATCAATTGTTAAAACAAGGTAAAAAATTAGCGGAAAAGGAGTTACAAAACCTTCCAAAGGGAACTTTTGAAGCAGAGGATTTTATTGAATCAGATCCCGAAAAAGGTGGCCCTTATCCAATAAAAGTAAAGATTACTATTACTGATAATGAATTTATTTGTGATTTTCGAGGAAGTCATCCACAGGTAACGAATCCAGTAAACTGTTCTTATTATGGGCTTTTAGCAAGTGTTCGAGTTATGTATTTAGCTGTTATGCAATTCGACCAAGATATAAATGAAGGTGTATTTTATCCCCTACAAATCATCACAGATGAGAAATCAATATTATCAGCAGAACGTCCAGCTCCTGTATCCATGAATTTTGAAGGAAGATTAGGTGGAGCGGAATTAATTTGGAAGGCATTAGCACCTTCTTTACCAGACCGACTAACTGCAGGACATTTATTATCGGTATGTTCAGTTGTGTTAAGTGGTACACATCAAGATACTAATAACCAATTTCTTATTGTTGAACCATCAGTTGGTGGTTGGGGTGCTGGTAAAGATATGGATGGACAGAGGGGGCAGTTTTGTATGGGGGACGGAGAAACATATAACATCCCGATGGAAATTGCAGAGGCTAGGTACGGAATATTGGTAAAAGAATACGGTCTACGTTGTGATGGCAAAGGAGCAGGTGAGTATATTGGTGGCTCAGGAGTTATCCGATCTTATATATCATTAACTGATGATCAAAGTCTATCTGTTATTTTTGGTCGTCATCAAATATCACCATGGGGAATGAATGGTGGTGAAGAGGGTTCAACGAGTTATTTAAAAGTAATTACTGCCGATGGAAATGAAACGAATCCAATTGGAGTTACGACAAGATATTCCTTAAATAAAGGTGATACAGTTCAACTTGTAACTGCAACTGGTGGAGGGTTTGGTAATCCATTAAAAAGACCTGTTGATAAAATTATCCGTGATGTAAAAAATGGTTATTACTCAATTGAACAAGCAAAAGAAAAATACGGAGTTATTATTAATTCAAAAACATTAGAATGTATTGATTATACATCTAATAGAAAGTCTATTAAAAACATGTGAGAAAGTCCTTTAATAATAGTTTTAATTTTCTAAATAGTATTGTAATTGAAAAAGTAATGTGTAAAAATAATATTATTAAATTTAGAAACACTGTTTCTATTTAGGAAGTGATCACATGTTAAAAACACTTGATAATTCGTTGAAAATTTTAAATTGTTTTACAAAGGAAAAGCCGACATGGGGAGTTAGAGAGCTGGCGCAGGAAGTGAATATTAGTCATTCTGTTGTGTATAGAATTCTTAAAACTTTCGAAAAGCATGGATTTATAAGACAGGATAGGAAAACAGAACGGTATGAAATCGGTATTCGTTTTTTAGAATTCAGTATTATAGCGAAAGATTTATTCCCTATAAATGAAGAAATTAAAGAAATAATGGAGGCATTAAGTAACGAGGTAGAAGAGTTTATTTTTTTAACTTGGCTCGATAATAATGAGTGTTTATGTTTAGAAGTCGTAGAAGTTCAACACAGTGTTAAATTCACAGTAGAGAACGGTAGTAGAACACCCATTTACGCAGGTGCTAGTAATAAAGTAATCATGGCATATCTTTCAGATGATGAAATTGAAACCATAATTAATGATGGTTTAAAGCCTATAACACCTTTTACAAATGTAGAACCTGAAAATTTGAAGAAAGACATAAAAGATATTCGTAAAAAAGGCTATTGTCTAACCATAGGTGAATTTAATGAGGACGTAACTGGGCTAGCAGTTCCATTATTTAATAAAGATGGAAATATCATTGCCTCTTTAACGATAGCAGGACCGACGTACCGTATAAGTGAAGAAAAAATTCAACATTTTTTGCCACATTTAATGGATGCAAGAGACAAAATCCAGCCATTTATTAAATATTTTTAAATTGAATTAGGATTGGAAGGGGAAGTATTATTTTCTTTCTATAAAAAACTTTTCATAAAGGAAGTGTTAATATGAAATCTTATTTACATGTACTAGTTTTTCTTATCAGTATTGTTCTATTAACTGCATGTAGTTCTACCGAATCAACTGAAGCTGTAGAAGATAATAATACTAATTCTTCTTCAACTACTGATGGGAGTAAAGTGCTGACTTTTCTATCATCTAACGCTATCGCAACAATAGATCCAGCAAAGCACACAGATGAAAGTTCAAGTCACATCGTAATCAATACGTATGATCCTTTACTATATCCAAATATAGCTGGAAAATCGATGGAACCGGCAGCTCATATTGCAAAAGAATGGTCAATAAGTGATGATGCTAAAACTTATACATTTAAAATTCAAGAAGGTGTAACGTTCCAAAGTGGGAATGCTTTAACAGCAGATGATGTTGTATTTTCCATGCAACGTATATTATCTATCAAGCAAGGAAACTCATGGATGTGGGATGGTCTTCTAGAAGTAGAAAATGTGAAAAAGATTGATGATTTAACTGTTGAAATGACTTTGACTCAACCTTATGCACCTTTTTTATCAACTCTAACACAATTATTTATAGTTGATAGTAAATTAGTGAATGAAAACATTCAATCTGGTGACTTTGGTGAAAATGGTGACTATGGACAAGCTTATCTTGCAGAAAATAGTGCGGGTTCTGGTCCATATAAAATTGAATCATGGCAACGGGGTTCTGAAATGAAATTAACCTATTTTCCTGAATATTGGAAAGGTTGGTCTGAAAAACAAGTTGAAAACGTTCGATATTTAATCGTTTCAGAAGAAGCAACTCGTAAAACAATGATACGTTCAGGTGAAGCGCAAATGGCTGATCAATGGATGTCAAATCAAAGTAAACAAGAATTAGCAAAAGATGATTCTATTGTTCTAGCAGAAGATCCAAGTACTCAACTTTACCATATTACAATGAATACACAAAAAGCACCGCTTGATGATGTGAACGTAAGAAAAGCAATTTCATATGCTTTTGACTATGACACAGCAAACGATCAAGTTCTCGGAGGCGCAGAAAAAGCACAGGGGCCTGTACCATTACTTGTACCTGGTCATAGTGAAGAAGCGTCTGTATATGAATATGATTTAGACAAAGCTAAAGAATATATGAATAAATCAAAATATAGTGGTCAAGATTTAACAATCGAATACTATTATGTAACAGATATTGAAGAAGAACGTAAAACTGGATTATTACTACAAACAAATTTGAAAGAGATTGGTATTAATGTAGAGTTAGTAGGGGTTCCTTGGACACAAATTACAGAAATTACTTCAAATGTTGATACAACTCCTCATATGATCGCTGTATATGACTCACTAAAATATCCGCACGTAGATAGCCATACTTATGGAATTTATCATCCAAATTCTCACGGTAGTTATCGTGCTGCTTCATGGTATGTAAATGAAGAAACTAAAACTTTACTTGATAACGCAAGAAAAGAAATCGATCCAGAAAAACAACTAAATTATTACAGAGAAGCACAAAATATTGTTGCAGAAGATGCTGTTTCAATCTTTATAGGAAACCCAACTCATAGACTAGTATATCGCAAAAATTTAGAGGGATATACATTTGTCGGGTTAACAGGCTATGATACTTCATTCTATTACTTTACATTGCAATAAAGATTAATAGTTTGAGGGGATAACTTCCCCTCATTCTTTAATTAGTTAATTGGTATCTATGTATATCTTCTATTTTCTTGAAAGGAGGAAATTTATATGAAAGAATTTTTGATTAAACGCTCCCTCCAAATAATACCTGTGCTAATTGGATTATCATTTCTTATCTTCTTGTTAACACGAATAATGCCTGGTGATTCAGTGAAACTTGCATTAGGTCCAGATGCTAGTAATGAACAAGTAGAAATAATGAGAGAGTCAATGGGACTTAATGAACCATTTATTATGCAATACTTTAATTATGTAACTGGTTTATTTACAGGTGATTGGGGAATGTCACTTTTAACAAATCGAAATGTTGGATCTGACCTTATCGAACGTTTTCCTGCAACATTAGAACTCGTATTATTATCTATGTTAATTGCTATAGTTGTTGGTATACCACTTGGAGTTATTTCTGCAGTTAGAAAAGATAAATTTTTTGATCATCTTTCGAGAATCTTTGCATTATCTGGCGTGGCAATACCGCGTTTTTGGTTAGGTATTATGCTGCAAATTGTATTCGCATACTGGCTATCGATGTTACCAACTGTTGGGAGAGGAGAAATTATTCCGACAAATATTACTGGCCTTAGACTTCTAGATAGTTTATTAACAGGAAATATTGAAGCTTTTGTCGATAGTTTTAAACATATTATTCTACCTGCAATTGCATTATCAGTTGGTACCTTAGCTCAAATTATGCGTATGACTCGAGCTAATATGATAGAACAGCTGAATAAAGACTATATTACAGCAGCAAAAGCGTATGGACTACCTTCAAAATTAATTATCCATCGTTATATGTTAAAAAATGCATTTACATCTACTTTAACAGTTATTGGATTATCTTTCGGATACTTATTGGGAAATGCATTTTTAGTAGAAGCAGTCTTTGGATGGCCAGGAATAGCGCAATATGGAATTGATGCTGTTATATATAAAGACTTCAATGCAATTATTGGTGTAACTTTAGTCATTGGTATCATTTTCTCGATTACTAATTTATTAGTAGACCTCATTTATGGTTACTTAGATCCAAGAATAAAATTTGAATAAAGAGAGGGGGATGAAACGATGAGCACTCAAAAAGCAATTAATGAAATTAGTAATGCAGATCCTGTAAAAGAGCTGACACAACAAGAATGGAAGAAAGCATGGTATCGATTTAAAAAAAGTAAACTCAGTATGATTGGATTATCTATAGTATTAATTATAATATTAGCAGCAGTGTTCGCACCAGTGATAGCTCCATATTCAGAGGATGTTGGTTCTGTTGTGAAATTTGATCAAGCTCATATGCCACCTAGTGCAGACCACTGGTTTGGAACTGACGAGGTAGGTAGAGATATATTTTCTAGAATTTTATATGGTGCCCGTTTATCATTAACTCTCGGTTTTACCGTTATGATAATTGCGATTGTAATTGGTGTACCCCTTGGTCTTATTGCGGGGTATTTTGGTGGAAAAGTAAACTCAATAATTATGCGTATAACTGATATTTTTTTATCAATCCCTTCTTTGGTACTAGCATTGGCAGTTGCTGCAATTATGGAACCAAGCTTAATAAATACAATGATTGCAGTAAGTTTTGGTTGGTGGCCGTGGTTTACTAGATTAGTTCAAGGTGAAGTGTTAACACTTAAAAATGAGCAATATATACAGGCGAGTATTGGTATTGGTACAGGCAAATTCCGTATTATGTTTAAGGAAATATTACCGAATTGTATTTCTCCTATTATTGTAAAAGCAACACTAGATTTTGGTTTTGTAATTTTACTTGGAGCATCCCTTGGATTTTTAGGTTTAGGAGCACAGCCTCCAATACCGGAATGGGGAACAATGATTTCTGAAGGTCGCTTATATTTACCTGAAATCTGGTGGCAATCAACATTTCCAGGATTATTCATTTTTTTAACAGTTCTTGGATTCAATTTACTTGGAGATGGTCTCCGAGATGTGTTAGATGTTCAACTTGAGGATTAGGGGGGATATTTATGGGTGAAAATTTATTAGAAATTAATAATTTAAAACTACGTTTCCCTACATATGAAGGTGAAGCGAAAGTAATTGAGGACATTAGTCTCCATGTCAAAAAAGGAGAAGTAATATCATTAGTTGGAGAATCAGGTTGTGGAAAGTCTGTAACAGTACGTTCGATTATGGGTTTACTTCCAAAAGCAAAATATCCCTCTGGTGAAATTCTTTTTGACAATATGAATTTACTTAAATTAAAGGAAAATGAATGGAATCAAATACGTGGTAAAGGAATATCGATGATTTTTCAAGATCCAATGACATCCCTTAATCCTGTTTTTAAGATTAAAGAACAAATGATGAATGTCTATTTATATCAAGGGAAAAAGAAGGCTTCGCGATTTATTAGCAAGAACCTTAAACAAAAAGCTTATAATCGTTCATTAGAGTTATTAATAAAAATGAGAATACCGGATCCTGAATCAATTTTAGAACGTTACCCTTCAGAATTAAGTGGAGGGATGAGACAGAGAATACTAATTGCATTAGCTCTTATCCACCAGCCTAAATTATTAATTGCTGATGAACCTGGTACTGCTCTTGATGTTTCGGTTCAAGAACAGATATTAATTGAACTTAAAAGACTTGTGCAAGAAGAAGGAATTTCAATGATTTTTATTACTCATAACCTTGGTGTTGCTCGAGAAATCAGTGATCGTATATATGTAATGTATGCAGGGACTGTTGTTGAACATTCTCCGTCAAAAAAACTTTTCGAAGAACAACTCCATCCATATACACAAGGATTATTACATTCAATCCCAACTTTAGATGGAAAGATGGGTTCAGGTATTGATGGTACAATACCAAGTCTAATAAATCCTCCTAAAGGTTGCCGTTTTTACGATAGATGTACAGTTCGCCAATCAAAGTGTCAAGAACAACCACCAGTTTTAATTGAAATGGGTGATAACAAAAAAGTGGCCTGTATATTATATGAAGATACAGAAACTGAAGTGAAAAGGGGGGTAACAACATGAGTGAAATAATGATGGAAATAAAATCAATAAAAAAATACTTTCCTATAAACAAAGGTCTTCTAAAGCGTAAAATTGGAGATGTAAAAGCTGTAGATGATATTTCATTAAACATACCTAAAGGTAAAACAATTGCTATTGTTGGTGAATCAGGATCAGGAAAAACAACTTTGTTAAAAACCATCATGAGATTTTATGAACCAACGAGCGGTGAAATATGGTTTGATGGAATTAACATTGCAAACTTAGAAGAAAAAGATTTGAAAGCATTAAGATTAGATATGCAAATGGTTTTCCAAGATCCATCCACTTCACTGAACCCCCGCAAACGAATAATAGATATATTAGAAGAACCTTTGATTGTTCACAAAAAAGGGAATAAGAGTGAGCGATTGGCTCAAATGGAAAAACTAATTGAACTTGTAGAATTACCAAAAGAGTTTTTATATAGATATCCGCATTCCTTAAGTGGTGGACAAAAACAAAGAATTGGTATTGCTCGAGCACTGGCACTTAACCCTAAATTTATTTGTTTAGATGAACCCACATCAGCCCTAGACGTTTCTGTACAGGCCAAAATAATTGATCTCCTAAAAAAATTACAAAAAGAACTAGGCTTAACTTATTTGTTCATTACTCATGATTTAAGTCTAGTCCGCAATTTTGCAGATTATGTAGGGGTAATGTATTTAGGTACACTTGTTGAGTATGGAGAAGTTCGTTCTGTTTTTGAACAACCACTAAATCCATATACTCAATCTTTACTCTCTTCAATTCCCGTAGTATCTGACGCAGAACAAAATATGCTACCGATTAAAATCCCTTTAAAAGGGGAAATACCAAGCCCTATTAACGTTCCAATTGGATGCAAATTTCATACAAGATGTCCTTATAAACAAGAAATCTGTTTAACGGCTCCACCTGTATCTCCATCTTTAAATGGAGGTTATGTATTATGCCATAACTATAAAGAAATCCAATCAAACCCAGATGATTTGTTAATAAAGAATTAAAAGAGGAGAGAAGAACTATGGAGCCAACAGTACTTTTAGAGCCAAGAACTGAAAAATTAATTGCAAAAATGAAAGAAAAAGATTTTGATGGTGTAATAATTTTCCCAGGCTCAAGTATGTATTACCTTACAGGTTTAAAATTAAAACCTAGTGAGCGAATTACATTTGTTCTTATCCGAAAAACTGGTGAAAAAATATTTGTATTGCCTGAAGTTGAAAAAGATAAAATGACTAATATTAAATTTAATAACCTTTTTATCTACAAAGATGATCCATTAACAGCAATAACCCAACTTAAAATACATGTTGATTTATTAGGTAAAATTGGCTTTGAGGCTAATAGTGTACGAATGTTTGAATATCAATCGATTAATCATTTAGCTACAAATTTTTCAAATTTTGATGAAGAGATTGAAAATTTAAGAATGATAAAAGAAGATTATGAAATTAATTCTATGAAAAAAGCAGTACAAATTATAGAGGATAGCTTAACTGCTACTTTAGATTTTATTAAACCTGGTAAAACAGAACGAGAAGTTGCTAGTCATTTAGAGTATGAGATGAGAAAAAGGGGAGCAGAAGGATTTCCTTTCGAAACTATTGTTGCCTCTGGTTATAGAGGAGCGCTTCCACATGGTCGTGCTAGTGAAAAAATAATAGAATCGGGGGAATTTGTTGTACTTGATTTTGGCGCTATCTATAACGGGTATGCGGCAGATATTACTAGAACAATTGGTATTGGTAATGTGAAAACAGCATGGGTTAACATCTATAATATCGTTAAAACTGCTCAAGAGTATGCAATTAATACAGTAAAACCGGGAATCACTGCAGAAGAAGTTGATCATGCTGCAAGAGATGTAATAACAAGTGCTGGCTATGGTACTTATTTTACCCATAGAACTGGCCATGGAATTGGTGTTGATTGTCATGAAGCACCTTATATTAGAGCTGGAAATAGTGTTAAATTACAACCTAATATGACTTTCACAATAGAACCTGGCATCTACATACCAGGAGAGTTAGGTGTTCGTATTGAAGATGATGTAGTTGTTACTGAAAATGGTGTAATGAATTTAATGACATTTACTAGAGAATTAATAATTTTATAAATATTAATGACATTTAGGAGTGATATATTTGAGAATTGCACATGTTTTGCCAGTTCCAATTTCGAACCAACGTGAACAAAGTCTACGTAATTTATTCGATAGTATTGTCCATGATGATACGATTGTGGATATTATTTCTTATCCAGATGGTCCTAGTGATTTAGAGTATCATACCGATGATATTAAAGCTATTCAATTAATGCTAAATGATGTAGAACGATTAAAAAATTATGATGCATTAAGCATTGCTTGTTTTTACGACCCGGGTATTAGAGAATTAAAAGAGGCTTTAGAAATACCAGTTATTGGTATAGCTCAAGCATCATATATGATCGCTCAAATTTATGGTTATACTTATTCGGTTATTGTGGGAAGACAGAAACATATACCTAAAATGAGAGACAATACGATTCTTTATGGATTGAATCATAAAGTCATATCTTGGAAAAATTTAAACATGTCTGTAGATGAATTAAAGAGATATCCAGAAAAATCAAAATCAATTACGGATGAGTTAGTAAAGGAAGCGATAGAGAGAGATGGTGCAGAAGTAATTATTTTAGGGTGCGGTGCTCTTTCAGGATTAGAAGACGACTTGCAAAAGAAATATAATGTTCCAGTCATTAATCCTGTTATAGCTGGTATTACATGTGCCGAATTGTTAGCATCGTTAAAGGTTAAAGCGAATTTAACAACGAGTAAACTGTATGATTTTGAATGTAAATCTTAAGTAATTTCAACTATTAGAGAAATATATAGTAATGATAGGCCATTAAAACTGTTTTTACCTCAAGTGAAAATATATAAAAAAGTAGTTAACAATGCAATTAAGGGGTTTTAATTAGAAAATGGTGGAAAATTCCTTAAATTTAAACAAGCGAAGCTATTTATTATTAGGTAAAGTGTACTACACAGTGTAGGCTTATAAAAAGGTATTTCACCCCAACATATAGAATTATTTTTTAGGTGGTGAAATTATGAAACTAGTACGACGTATATTAATCATTTTATCTGTGTTATTTCTTGGGTTTTTAATTATAGTTATTAGTAATTCACAATTGCTAAATTCATTAGTAGTGGGTATTGTTATTGTTATTATTTTAAAACAATTAGGACTATTTGGTAGTGAAAAAGGTTATGATCATGACCATTACGGGCATTATTCTGATTCTGATTGGGATGACGGTGATGACAGCAATGATGATTAGTCTCACATTGTGCAGCAACTTCTTAACGTTTTATTCGATATCAATTAAATGTAAAGCACTCTCGTTTTGAGGGTGCTTTAAATTTTGCGACAACATAATTTTTATTTGGAGTTCATTTGGTAAATGTGTTATTAATATAATTAATTTTAATATTCAACATTAGTTAAAATATAGCTTTTTATATGTTAACTTTTGAATAAAGCTGCAATTTTAATTTTTAAAAACTCCGTCAAGTCAACGATTATTACGTTATACTATAAACTAGAGGTGAATCCAATGTTTGTAAGTGAAAAACAAATCGAAATACGATATGCAGAAACAGATCAAATGGGTGTGGTTTATCATGCGAACTATCTTGTGTGGATGGAGATTGGTCGTACGAAACTGATTCAAGATCTTGGTTTTAATTATGCTGGATTAGAGGAACAAGGATACATATCTCCAGTACTTGATCTATCAATTCAATATAAAAAAGCGATGAGATACGGACAAGTAGCAACGGTTCGAACTTGGGTTGAATCCCATTCAAAGCTTCGAACTACATACGGCTACGAAATATTGCATGAAGATGGGTCAATTGCTGCAACAGGTAAGTCAATTCATACGTTAGTGAAAAAAGATAATTTCAGACCTTATCCTTTGAGCAAAGTTGACCCAATTTGGGAAGCGAAATATTTGGAAGTTGCACATAATAATTAGTACAACTTAAGCAAATTGACAATAGTTGATAGATTTAAACCTTATCCAAATCAATAGTCTCGGATAAGGTTTTTTCGTGAATTTCTAGGTCTTGTAAGAGAAATTCTCACTATTTACCTCTTTTTCATTACCTTATAAATATCATATAATAGTATATATTTAAATCTATTAATAAATGTAGTATACTATAATACGGTTATAAGAAACGAAACAGAAAAGATGGGTTCCTTAGCCAGTTTTTCTTTAGGTAGGACACAGCATCTTTGCTGCAAATTTAGGGGAAAAGGTTGGTAAAAATGAGCAATAGAAAAACTAATACAGACGTCATTTTAATTGGCGCCGGAATTATGAGTGCTACTTTAGGTACACTGCTAAAAGAACTAAAACCGGAATGGGAAATAAAAGTTTTCGAATCGCTCGAAAAAGCAGGGGAAGAAAGTTCTAACGAATGGAATAATGCAGGTACTGGACATGCTGCATTATGTGAGCTTAACTATACTTCTGAAAAATCGGACGGCTCAATTGATATTAGTAAAGCGATTAATGTTAATGAACAGTTCCAAATTTCAAGACAATTTTGGTCTTATTTAGTAGATCAAAAATTAATAAATAATCCTCAAGACTTTATTATGCCATTACCACATATGAGTATGGTACAAGGCGAAGAAAATGTTAAATTTTTAAAGAAACGTCATGAAGCAATGTCAAAAAATCCATTATTCAAAGGAATGGAATTTTCTGATGACCCAGCAAAACTTGCTGAGTGGATTCCATTAATCATGAACGGTCGTAAAGATAAAGAACCAATTGCTGCTACAAAAGTTGATTATGGTACTGATGTTAACTTTGGTGCTTTAACTCGTATGTTATTTGAACACTTAGAATCTAAAGGTGTTGAAGTGAACTATAAACATAGAGTTCAAAACTTTAAACGCGAAAGCGATGGCTCATGGGAAGTAGTAATACACGACCTTGATGGCTGTAAAGCAAAATATTATAATGCGAAATTCATCTTCCTTGGTGCTGGTGGAGGAAGCTTAGAATTACTACAAAAAACTGGTATTCCAGAAGGAAAACATATTGGTGGATTCCCTGTAAGCGGATTATTTATGGTATGTAATAACCAAGAGATTACAGATCAACACCATGCAAAAGTTTACGGTAAAGCAAAAGTTGGTGCACCACCAATGTCTGTACCGCATCTTGATACACGTTATATTGATAACAAAAAATCATTATTATTCGGACCATTTGCAGGTTTCTCACCAAAATTCTTGAAAACGGGTTCAAATATGGATTTATTTGCATCAATTAAACCACATAACCTTACAACGTTATTAGCAGCAGGTGTTAAAGAAATGTCATTGACAAAATATTTAATCCAACAAGTGCTGTTATCTAAAGAACAACGTATGGAAGAATTACGTGAATTTATCCCAGATGCTAAATCAGAGGATTGGGATATTGTAATTGCTGGCCAACGTGTACAAGTTATTAAAGATACAGAAAAAGGCGGAAAAGGAACACTTCAATTCGGTACTGAAGTTATTACATCTGCTGATGGCTCAGTTGCAGCATTGTTAGGTGCTTCACCAGGTGCTTCTACTGCTGTTCACGTTATGCTTGAAGTAATTAAAAAATGTTTCCCTAAACAACAAAAAGAATGGGAACCAAAAATTAAAGAAATGATTCCTTCATATGGCTTAAAACTTATGGAACACCCAGACTTACTGGAAAAACTTCATAATTCAACAGCTGAAACTTTAGGCTTAAGCGAAAAGAAAGAGCCAGTTCTGAATTAATCGATTGAATGCTCGATATTAACTGACATTTAGCATTAATATAAAAAGAACCTTTAATCTCAATTTGGATTAAAGGTTCTTTTTCACTTTTCTATGTGAAAACTACCGTTACGTAAAGAAACTTGATATAATGACGATTGTGAGAAAAATCAACAGAAGTAGAGAGGTATGTTCATGGTACAAAATGCAATAGAATCAGTAAAATGTTTTATTGTTTTAACAAATACTGCACGAGAAGCAATAAAACAACATTTTCAAGATGAACATGCCTTTTTTAATTTACAAAAACCATTTGAAGTGTATTTAGAAAAACACTCTATTGAACAAACTTCGCTCTCTTTAACTATTTATTTTGATAATAAAACGAATGAAAAGCTATCGAAGAAATTTGATGAACGTGTCGTCATTATGGATTGTGCCTTTGATTTAAAGAATGGACTCGTTGCGAAAAGTTTTCGTACTAGAGGTAAAAATACACCTTTACAAACAAATCGACGTCAGAAAATGCGCATTCATTTTGTACCTTCCCGCATTAATGGTCATACATATTCCGAAAAATTTATTTCCTGTATCGCAGAACTACCCGTTGCCCAAGAACGCTTTGACTATGTTAACAAGCGAATCACAAGCTGGGAAGGCTATTTAAAAGTACTCTATAGAAATGCTTCTATTGATGATATCGATGCAACGTTTGATTCAGTTAAATTCAATCAAGACTTTTCGTTAGTTACGTTGCGCTGTAGAGGAATTGACGATAAACAGTGGAAACAGCTTAAAGGATTAAGTGCTTATACGAAAGGGTTTCCTAAAGAAATTGGGGAAGTCGTAAAAGTGAATCGATCTGATTTTACTGTAGATATTGAACTTAATCCTAGACTTGCAAAAGATGTTCGTAATCATAACTTCGATTTCGCTTCCGAGCATATTACGTTTAGCAATGCCTCCACAAAATCGCAATTAAATCGTCTCCTAAAAGGATTTGAACGACTAAAAGATGGTCTAGCAGCAAATCCAAATTTAGAAAATATTCTGTTCGAAGATAAGCCAACTATTGCTGAACGGAAAAATAATATCGAGCTTGAGTTTCATAATAATTTGAATGAATATCAAAGAGATGCAGTAATTGGGGCAATGAGTGCAGATGATCTATACGTTATACAAGGTCCTCCAGGTACGGGGAAAACGACTGTTATTTCTGAAATTTGCTACCAAAATGCAAAAGCTGGTTTAAGGACTTTGATTGCCTCTCAATCGAATTTGGCAGTAGACAATGCACTAAGCCGATTATTATCAAATAAAGATATACGTATTTTAAGATATGGCCGTACAGAAAGTATTGAAGAAGAAGGAAAAAAGTTTATTGAAGAAAATGTTGCACAGTACTGGAAGAAACAAACATACGAGGCTATTATTCATGAAATTAACCATCATCAAACAAAAGAACAAGAACTAAAAGAAGAAATCACTCAATGTAAAAGTCAAATTGAGTTATTAAAAAATAGAGAATTAAAATTACTTGAGGACATTGAAAAGAAGCAAAAAGCAAAAATAGAGCTTGAAGAAGTGGCAGAAAAGATTTCACAGCTCAAAAAACAAATCATTCCACTAAAAAAAGAACGTGAGAAAACAGAACAAGGAATAGAAACATTAACAAATTCTCTAGAAAAATTAACAGCAAAAATAAATGAACTAAATGAACAACTAACATCAATTGGTTCATTACAATCAATAAATGAGGAAATACAAAAAGCAGAGGAAAAAATTCAAAAAAGTAAACATACCATCGAGTACTTACAATTAAAAGAGCAATTAGATCAAGTAGAAAAACAACGAGAAAATATTCGAAACCGATTAGAAAAATTAGATTTTAGCTCTGATAAAGTGGAGAATACGGTAGAACAAATCCAATCGTTGAAAAAAGTTTATGAAGTTGAACAGATAATAGAAAAACACCAGCTACGCCGCGGATATGTTTTGAATCAACTGTTCGCTGATATGGAAAAAATCCATACGCAGCTAATAAAATTTAAACCATTAAAAGAAATAATGAATCGATTAGAAAAAGCAATTGAATATAGTCATACTACCCTTGGAATACAAGTGCAAACTGTAGATTTGCCGCCAAATCACCATTATTCTTTAGATGAGATAAATGACTTTTTAACTAAACTAAGCTATGCCTTCGCTCAAAAGAAGATTAATAAGGAAAATGGATTGCGTTCTATTCAAGGGTTATATATGAGAAAACGCTTCCTAGATCAGTTATCATATCGATATCGGGCGCTAATTGATGAATCTCTCCTCGTTTTTTCAAAAATAAAAGAAGAAGTAACCGATCAAATTATGGAGAAAACCGGAGTAGATCAATCTTCCATTAATTCATTAAAAGTACAAGAAGATAGCTTGAACCAAAAGATTGAACAATATCATAATCGTCTAGAAGCATTTCATCCTATTTTAGAAGGCTCGGTCATTCCTTCAACAAGTGAGCTGCAATCAGTTTGTACTTTACTTGAAGAAGATATTAAAAAATTACAACAAGATAAAGAACGGTTACTAGAAATTGACTCGCAATTAGAGAAAAAAGTAAATGAAAAGCAAAGTATAGAGACTGAATTATTAAATGGTCAACAGCTATTAAAAGAAACAATTGCTGACTTAAAACAACTTAATTTAGATGGTTTGCTCCTTGAAAAGAAATATGAACAATTAGAGCAAATTACAAAACTAAATCCTGAGCTTGAACTAGAAAAAACAAATGAAAAAATAAAAAGTCATCAAAAAGAAATAGAGAAACTGGATTTAAAAATTTCAATGCTTCCAATCACGCAAAGTTTACAATTACAGTGGAAAGAATTGCTTGAACAATCTACTGATCACGATTTAGATGAAATTCGCAAATTATATGTAAAACATGCAAATGTAATTGGGACAACCTGTGTTGCATCTGCAAACAAAGAATTTATGGATAATTACCCGATTTTTGATGTTGTTATTATCGATGAAGTGTCGAAGGCAACACCACCAGAACTATTGCTGCCAATGTTAAAGGGTAAAAAGATCGTATTAGTAGGGGACCATCACCAATTACCGCCATTAATAGGCGATGATACATTCGAAGAAACTTTAGAAACGGTCATAAAAGAAAGCGATACATTTGAAGAAAAACGAGAACTAGAAAAACTGCTTGAAGAATCATTATTTGAACGGTTATATAAAAACTTGCCGCGTTCGAATAAAAAAATGCTCGCCATTCAATACCGGATGCACGAAAATATTATGCAAACAATTACGTCATTTTATAAGAGTGAAAATGACTCTCTTCAGTGCGGCCTAACGGATTCAGATGCAGTGAGAGACCATAAATTAAATAGCAAATTTGTAAATCGCAGCGAACATTTACTATGGTTCGATATACCGAATAAGCCGGCATTTTTCGAGGAAAGGATGAAGGAAGGCTCAAGTTTATTTAACACAGCAGAACTTGATATGATTCGCAATATGCTCCTTGACTTAAATGATGCAACTGAACAAGCAAAAGAACAAGGCATTATAGAACAAGACACTTTAAAATCAGTTGGTGTAATAAGTTTCTATGCTGAACAAGTAAAACGGATTAATCGATTAATCGAAGAAGAATTGCATCTTCCTCACCTGCATATTAGAACAGGATCTGTTGATAAATTCCAAGGCATGGAGATGGATGTTATTTTGGTCAGCATGGTTCGAAACAATGACAATAAGTATGGTGATATTGGTTTTGCCAAGGATTATCGCCGTTTAAATGTCGCCCTATCACGTGCACGGGAATTGCTCGTATTAATTGGCAGTACAGAAATGTTTACACGTCGTCCAAAGCACGAAGAAACACGAAACATGTATAAAAATTTATTAAATGTAGTTAAAAACCAGAACGGCTATAGAGAATACGAAAAAACAGTTATTAATTAATGTTATAAAGGAGGAGCGATGGAGCTACAATTATTACAACAGAAATTATTAGAGCAGCTTGAAAGCAAAACTACTGGAACGATTGTTCAAAAAGACATTTGGTGCTTTCCTGTTCATACAATAAACGTTTCATATAAACCAGTACTTCGTACGAAAATGGACATTTTAATGAAAATGCTGCTTATTTCATTACAAAAAGCGAAATTTAAAAATAGTGAGCAATTAAGCGAAATTCTTTTAGTAGAAGAGCTCTTTGTACAAGATTTATTATCCAAAATGCATAAAACAGGGCTTATCACTAAAGTTGAGGATTGTTATCAATTAACTGAAAAAGGGTTGAAACAATTAGCAAATGGCGTTTATGAAGAAGATCAAGATACAACTTCCGTAGAGCTTTTATATAGCCCAACTCATCAGTCATTTTTTAGTGGGGATATTGAAGAAATTTTGGATTTTGAAGATTTTCCTGAAAAAATATATCGATATAGCTCACATGAGGAGGAGCTTAATATTGATAACGACAAGATTTTACCTGAAATACGAAAGCTGCAGCACAATTATGAAGACGATCAGCAATCAGATCAATTGTTCATTACATCAATCGATGCTATTGAAAATGTACAAATCAATGATATCCCATGTTTAGAGTTTATTATTTTTGATAAAGAAAAAAGTTCTTTTCATGCTCGAGTTTGGAACACACTACTGGATTCTTGGGACACTACTCTTGAGTATCAATTACAAGAAAAAGAACAATCTATGTGGCAAGAAAAATATTAACAAAAAAATAAATCTCGAATATTGCAAATATTAATTTTCCATGTTAGTATTAGCTTAATTTCATCTTTCTTATCAAGAGAAGCAGAGGGACATGGCCCTATGAAGCTTCAGCAACCTCTAACAGCAGTTAGAAAGGTGCTACTTCCAGCAAGACGTTATGTCTTGAGAGATAAGAGTGCGCGTTTACATTGTACCTCTCATTCTCATGCTGGAATGAGGGGTTTTTTATTTGATTTAAAAGAGAGATGAAAACGGCATTATAAGAAATGGGGGAACAAGAATGCCTATAAATATACCAAAGAATTTACCTGCTGGAGAAAAATTGCGACAAGAGAAAATTTTCGTGATGGAAGAAGACCGCGCGAGAACGCAACAAATTCGTCCACTAAACATTTTAGTTTGCAACTTAATGCCAGAAAAAGAGAAAACAGAGCTGCAACTATTACGTTTATTAGGGAACACGCCTTTACAAACGAATGTAACGTTTCTAAACACAGCAACATATGCGTCGCGAAATGTTTCAAAATCGCACTTAGACACATTCTACAAAACATTTAATGAAATTAAGCACCGTCGTTTTGATGGCATGATTATTACAGGTGCACCAGTAGAACGTATGGAGTTTGAAGATGTTAACTATTGGGAAGAAATTACAGAAATTATGGATTGGGCAAAAATTAACGTAACATCTTGCATGTATATTTGCTGGGGAGCACAAGCTGCACTTTATCATCATTTTAATATCGGCAAATTTGAACTGCCAAGAAAATGTTCTGGCATTTATTCGCATGTCATTACAGATCTTACGGTTGATTTAGTAAGAGGATTTAGTGATGAGTATGTTGCTCCTCATTCAAGACATACTTCTGTATCTATTGATGATGTACGCAGCCATCCTGACTTAAGATTATTAAGCTACTCTGAAGAAGCTGGACCATTTATTATCCAATCAAAAGATACAAAGCATATTATGATTACTGGCCATTTAGAATATGATGCAACAACGTTGGCAGATGAATATATTCGCGATGTTGAAAAAGGGGAGCCAGTAGATATTCCAGTAAACTATTTCCCGAATAACGATCCATCAAAAACACCAAAAAACACATGGCGTGCCCATTCACATTTACTTTTCTACAACTGGTTAAACTACTACGTATACCAAGAAACACCATACGACTGGCATTTTGTCGATGACATGATTGAGTACCATATATAGAAAGTGTAACGGTTACTTAAGAATTTTCAAAATATAAATACAATTTATGTTGGGGTTGTTTAGAAATTAAAATTTCTGAGCAGCCCCTCAACTGTTTGTAATCAGCAACTTCTTTAATAATCGTGTCATTTTCATCAGTAGGCTCATCCTAAAATGGCTTCAAAAGCAGCCCCTTTTTTACTTTATAGAAAAAGTTATTAATTAATGAACGTTTTTTTATTATAGAAAGTCTAATGATTAAAGGGGGAGACATATGCAAAACTTTGAACGCGAGAAAAAAGCAATTGATGGTGATAAATCAGCCTTCCTCGAACTTTTAGAAATGTACGAAGATACGCACTATAGGATTGCTTTTAGTTATTTTAAAAATGAATATGATGCACTTGATGCCATACAGGAATTTACTTACCGCAGCTTAAAAAAACTCCATACTGTTAAAAAGCCGGAATATTTATCTACTTGGCTTATTCGAGTGTTATTAAATGTATGTCATGATATGCAGAAGAAAAAGAAACGTTTGGAATTACATGAATCAATTGAAATCGGACAACACAATGATTGTTCCTATTTAGAACTTTCCGAAGCAATTTCTAAACTATCGCCAGAACAACAACATCTTATTTACTTAAAATATTTTCAGGATTTAAAAAATGAAGAAATTGCAAGTGAAATAAATATCCCAGAAGGAACAGTAAAATCTCGCCTACATAATGCACTTCGGAAATTAAGATATTTTTTTGGGGAAGGAGGTCAATCATGAGTAATTTTAATAAGCAAGATTTTGAGAAATTAAAACGGGAGTTAGAAAAAATTGAAATCCCTAAGGAGAAAATACAGGCAGCACGGCAACAGGCATATGCAAAACACCTCCATTCAAGAAAACGTCAAATAAAAACATGGAAACAAGTGTCGATTGTTATGCTTCTCCTTATAGCATTTGTTACAACCGTACGTGTTTCACCAGCATTTGCACAAACAATCGCTAAGATCCCAGGGTTTGCTCCACTCGTTGAAATGATTACACAGGATAAAGGGGTAAAAGATATATTAGATAATCAATATTATGAAGAGCTTAATATTGTAGAAATAAAAAATGACCTTATATCAACTATTCTCGGAACAATAGCAGATGAATCCGGAATGATTATTTTCTATCAATTAGAAGCGCCTTATGATATTTCAGAACTTGAAACGAAAAAATTTAGACTTACACAAAATGATAAAGACATCGAGGCAGCTATAACTTATTCTTGGGCAGCAAAAGACTCAACGAAAATAATAGAAGAAAAGCTAGAAGTCGTTGCAACAAATAAAATAGATTATTCAAATCCAAACTTTCAGCTTGAACTGACATTTGACGATGCCAATAATACTTCCTTTACCGTACCTTTTACATTGAAAAAAGAAATTGTACCGACTAAAACCTATGAGATAAATCAACAATTGGAGATTGACGATCAAATTATTCATATAAAATCCCTTAAATTTTCTCCATTGCGTGCAGAAGTACAGATAACAGCGGATGACCAAAATACAATGCAAATATTACAAATCAATAAGTTAAAGGTTTTAGATGAAAATGGTGAAGAATGGGGCAAAATAACGAATGGATTCTCCGGTTTTGGAGGATTTAGAGAAAATGACAATAGTATTTTTATTCAAAGCAATTATTTTAGAGAACCACAAAGCTTAACACTTGTTATCGATGAGGTCGAGGCTTTACCTAAAGGGGAAGACTATATTGAAATTGATTTCCTTAAACAAGAAATTTTAAAAATACCTCCTCTCAAAGACTTTGAGTTATCCTTAAGAGACTTTGATATGTTCGATGTATCATATAAGTCGCCGCAAAACGATCATAAACAATTGTTAAGTACTGTTATTGATGCAAATGGAAATAAATTTTATAGTGATGGACATTCATTTAGATATAGAGAAAATAGCACAACAGCAACTTATTCGTTTGATTTAAAAGGTGCAGTTAACCCAGTACGCGTCTATTTCAATAGCTATCCGAATTTCTTGGAAGGATCTGCTGAAATTAACATACCACTGGATGATAAATCAGACAGCTCACAGTGATGTGAGCTTTTTCTATTTCTTTGAATAATCAATTTCTATATAGAGAAACTACCTTTAAAAGGAGGTTGTTTAAAATTGAGTGAACAAATGAATTATGGTGAAGATTATAAATATATTCCAATGACCTCACTGATGAGTGGAATCGGAATTGAGGTAACACCAGATATTTACGCTTATACAATTCAAGTGGTTAATCTATGTATGGTTGGAGAAAAGGGGAAAGCAACAGGCTGGACATTAATTGATGCAGGGATGCCTAAATCAGCTGAAGCTATTATTAAAGAAGCCGAAAACCGTTTCGGTGAAAATGCACGTCCAAATGCAATTGTATTAACTCATGGGCATTTTGACCATGTTGGAGCAATAGTCGAATTAATTGAGCATTGGGATGTTCCCGTGTATGCACATGAAGCAGAAATACCTTATTTAACAGGGAAAAAAAGCTATCCTGAACCAGATTCTACTGTTGAGGGTGGACTTGTTGCAAAAATATCCCCTTACTTTCCAAATGATCCAATCAATCTAGGAACCCATGTTAAACCATTGCCGGTAGATGGAACAATTCCGCCATTAAAAGATTGGGTATGGATCCATACACCTGGACATTCGCCGGGACATGTATCATTCTTTAGAGAATCCGACCGTTCTTTAATTGTAGGGGATGCATTCGTTACCGTTAAACAAGAATCCCTTTTTAAAGTGCTGGTCCAAGACAAGGAAATTAGCGGTCCTCCAAGATATTTAACTACAGATTGGCAGCAAGCATGGGATTCAGTGAAAAAGTTAGAATCATTAAAACCAGCTGTTGCAATTACTGGCCATGGTGCACCAATGGAAGGTGATAATCTCAAACTTCAGTTGCAATGTTTAGCTATTGATTTTGATACAGTTGCAATTCCAACTCATGGTCGATACGTTAATGGTAATTAAAGAAAATGCATGACGAACCAAAAACGTCATGCATTCTTATTTGTAGGGATTAACTTTTATTTTAAAAAGGGAGCTTAATAAATTGACTTATTTAATTATTAGAGATATTATAGACTCATTAAATCTACAATAATAGAGGTGAAAAAATTGAAGTACTCAAAGGCAACTAATTATGCATTACATACAATTGTTTATTTAGCACTTTTACCTTCCCAAAAAACAATCGGGGTAAAACCTTTAGCTGAAGTTCAGAAAGTATCGCCCACATACCTCTCTAAGGTGCTAACTAACTTAGTTAAAGCTGGTTTTATTGAATCTGTTACAGGGGTTAAGGGTGGTTATAAATTAATAAAGGATCCAAAGGATATAACATTCTTAGATGTTATCGACGCTATTGAGGGGACTTCTTCATTATTTAATTGTAGTTTAGAAAATAATCTTCACGATCGACAAAACTGTTTCATTGAAAAAGTGATGAATGAAGCAGAACTGAAAATTGAAAATTACTTAAGAACACAATCTATTGAAAATGTTATTCAAAAAGTTAATGAAAATACAGTAAATCAAATCAAATCTATGGCTAATTAATTTTTTTACATCAATTAAAGACTATAAATATCTATAATATCTATAATTAAGAGGTGAAGAAAAATGATTTTAGATTGTGCAATAATAGGCGGCGGCCCTGCTGGGTTAAATGCTGCTCTCGTACTAGGTAGGGCAAGAAGAAGCGTTATTCTATTTGATAATGATCAAGCGAGAAATGCTGTTACTCAGGAATCACATGGATTTATTACTAGAGATGGTGTTTCTCCAAGAGAATTCAGAGAGTTTGCTTATCAGGATATAAGTAAATATCCATCAGTAAAAATAAAAAAGCAAAAAATTGTAGAAATAAAAGAGGAGAATAGCTTTTTCAGACTAACTACGGAAGAAGGTAATTCCCATTTAAGTAAGAAAATAATCATTGCAACAGGATTAAAAGAAACTTTGCCTAATGTTGAAGGGATTAAAAATTACTATGGGAAAAGCTTATTCAGCTGCCCATATTGCGACGGCTGGGAACTAAGAGATCAACCTTTAGTTTTAATCTCTGAAAATAAAAGGGCTGCACATGCAGTAATGACGATTTATCAATGGAGCAAAGACTTAGTTGTTTGTACAAATGGCAGTAAAATAATTTCGGATGCTGAGGAGCAGTTATTTAAGAAAAAAGGCATTCGCGTTATAGTAGAACGAATAGCAAAGTTAAGTGGGGCAAATGGGAAATTAGAAAAGGTGATTTTTGAGAATGGGGAAGAGATTATTAGGACAGGAGGCTTTGTTTCGACAGAACTTGAACAACCGAATCATCTTGCCAAGTCATTAGGGTGTGAGATGAATAGTAACAGTGGAATTATTATGGACGAGTTCGGTAGAACAAATGTAAAAGGCGTCTACGCAGCAGGGGATATATCATTTGGTCCATCACAATTAATAATTGCTGCTAGTCAAGGAAGTCGTGCTGCAATTGGGGTTAATAGTGACTTGATAACAGAAGAATTTAAGTAATTTATAATAAAATGCATGACAAGAGATAAAATGTTGTCATGCATTTTTATTTAGTGGGTTTTTACTAAGATTTCATTCAAGTAAACCTTTGCTTTAAGCTTTAAAGAATAAACATCGCCACAATCGTAGTTACTATTAACCCGATAACAACAGGCAATAAATTTCGGCGAGCTAATTCAAAGGGACTTACATTACAAATTGCAGCTGCTGGAATTAATGCCCAAGGAACTAATGTACCTCCGCCAACCCAGATGGCAGCAATTTGACCTAATGCCGTTAAAGTAGCAATTCCTTCACCGAGAGCACTACCAAACAAGTTAGCTACTGAACCGGCCAATGTAATACCTGAGAAACCTGAACCGTCTAAACCGGTAATCGCACCAACGCCTGTTAACGTAACAGCCGCTACTTCAGAAGTTAAAGGCACAACAGATGCTAATGCAATGCCGAGGTCATTGACGATTCCATGAGAGTCGGATGGAAGATATTCCCCAATAATTGTTAAGAATCCTGAATCTCCTAAATAGAAGAATGCTGCAATAGGAATGACAGGCCCAAATACTTTAAACCCAAATTGAAAGCCCTCGATTAAATAACTTGTAGTCTTTTCTAGACCATCATTTTTATGTGCAAATAGAGCTAATAAGATTAGGATGAAAACGGTTGTGCCGCCAATGAGCGCAGTTGCATCTCCCCCTGATAGGTTAAATAGCGACATGGCAACAACATCGAGCGCAAATGCAATTGGAATTAGGAAGGCAAAGAACTTTCGTTGTCCTAATGAAAGTAAATTTTCATTTACTTTATCTACTTTAGTTTCTCCTTCAAATGTACCAACCATTTCCATCGAGCCACGTTTCATATCACGACGCAAGAAAATAAACGCTACGATTGTTGTTACAACACCCATAACGATAACTAGGGGTATACTTGCAGATATAACATCACTTACTGGAATACCAGCAGCATCCGCTGTTAGCTTTGGTGCACCTTGAATTACAAAATCACTTGATAGTGCAATCCCGTGGCCAAATAAGTTCATCGCCATTGCAACTCCAAGTGCTGGCAATCCAGCGCGAATAGCTACTGGAAGCAATACTGCCCCTAGCAGTGCAACTGCAGGTGAAGGCCAAAAGAACCATGAAATAATCATCATTAAAATCCCGATTGTCCAGTAGGCAAGTGTTGGATTTTTAATGATTTTTGTAAAGGGAGCAACCATCACTTCGTTAATACCTGTTTTCATTAAAATACGACTCATAGCTACAATAATTGAAATGATTAATATAGTCGATAAGAGCTCGGTAATAGCAAAAACAAAGCTATTGAAGACTTTGCTTATAGAAGAAGTAAAATCTCCTGTTGCGACAATCGCTAAGACAAAAATACCAATTATACAAATAAGTGAAGTATCTCGACGCTTCACCATAAAGCCAATGATTAACACAATAAACACGACATATATCCAATGAAGAGCAGTTAATTCAACACCCATACAACATCCCCTCGATTCCTTTAGACCTAGAATATGAGGCAAAGGAATAGATGGTTCTTGGTAAAAAACAAAACTTTTAAGGTCAATTATAGTTTCAAAAGTTTAACTATTTGAAATTTCTATATTTACATGTATTGCATTCCTAACCATTAAATCATAATATGATAATGATAATCATTTTCAATTAAAAAGGAGAGAGTTAATTGAAGAGAAAACGGCATCTTATAATTGGGATACATTTAGCAGTAAATAATGAAGCTAGTAAGAAGGGTGCACTTATTGATGAACATATTGCTTTGGCAAAGCGAGCAGAGGCAGCGAAATTAGATTTTGTTTTTAAGGCAGACCATTTAATAGCACACCCTGAACTTATAGCAAAAACGAAAGGAATAGTAGGACTAGATCCAAGCTTTTTATTGACAGCAGTAGCAAGAGAAACGAAACAAATTGGTTTAGTAACAACAGTTTCAACATCATTTACACCACCCTTTATTATTGCTCGTCAATTACAATCGTTAAATTGGATAAGTGAAGGGAGAGTAGGGTGGAATATCGTAACTTCAATTGATGGGGCATATAATTTCAGCAATGATCAGATGCCATCATCAGAAGAGCGTTATGCAAAGGCAATAGAATGTAAGGAAGTTGTACAACAGCTTCTGCATAGTCATCCTTATGAAATTTTAGAAGCTGACGGAGACATAAGAAAAATTAAAGAACTATTAAAGCCGATTAACTTTGAAGGAGAGTTTTTTCATGTCAAAGGACCTTTAAATATTTCTATGTATCCAGCAGGTGATATTCCGCTATTTCAAGCGGGAGCATCTGAAGCTGGACGTCAATTTGCTGCAACTGTATCAAATGCAATTTTTGCAGCAACACCAGATATAGAGGCTGGTATAGAATTACGTAATGATTTGCGTAAGCGCGCTGTCGAAGTAGGTCGCATGGAAGATGACATTCGTTTATTACCAGGTTTATACTTCTTTGTAGGAGATACATATGAAGAGGCTTTAGAAATGCATCGTAAAGCACACGAGCATTTAACAATAGAACGTCGTTACAATGCATTAGAATCTATAATTGGTATGGATATTCGTCATTTATGTTTAACAGAAAAAGTAACGGCAAACATGCTACCATCGGAAAATCAAAAAGTACGTAGTAAAACACATGCCTATCTTGTAAGACGTTATATTATTGAAAATGAGCCAACAGTTGAAGAATTGCTAGCACGTCCAGAAGTAATTGGTTCTGCGCATCTTGTAGCGATTGGTACACCTAAGGATATCGTGAATCAAATTATTACTTTTTATGAGAAGGGAGCATTGGACGGCTTTATTGCTGTTCCAGGAGGTCCGGCAAAATCATTAGATTTATTCTTTAGCGATGTGATCCCAATGCTAGTAGAACATGGTCTGTTCAGAGCTGATTATGAAGGAAACACTTTACGTTCTCATTTAGGATTAGATTAAACAATTAATTAAGAGTGAACGTTGGCAGAAACAGTTTTCGCTCATTTAATTTATTTAGAATGAAAAGATATGCTACATCTATAAACGATACTTTGTCTTTCTTTATTTAGTCATAATGATTTTTTCATTGGTTATGCTAAATTATAAGAAAATTTCACGTTTTAGGGGGCTTATAGTTTGTGCGGGAATTTAAAGTCACTTATTTTTTTGATGAACAGCATTATATAAGAAGATTTATACACGTCGAGTCCCAACAAATGGCTGAACGGCTAATACAAAGTGAGCGTGACCAGTACATATCATTTACTGATAGTAGAGGAATGTATCATGAACTAAATACTAAAAATGTTCGAGTCGTTCAAATTTCAGAATACCATCGAAAAAAGTAAAGGAGCCATGTTATGCCATTACATCATTATATAGAACAATATTTTCAGCAGCATCCAGAAACTCGAAGTAAAGGAATTCCAATTGAAAATCCTCCATTAGAAAAACGACCAAAAGTATTAAAGATAGAAGAACATACGATTAATACAAACTCACATCAAGTGCCTATTCGAATATATACTCCCTCGCAGGAAGAAATTTATCCATTAATTATATATTTTCACGGCGGAGATTTACTACAAGGTAGTTTAGAAACACACGATGTCTCATGTCGTCTTCTTTCTTCATTATCTGGATACAAAGTGCTTGCAATTGACTATTTAAATGCTTCTCCGACAATTTTAGAGTCTTGTTATATGGCGACAAAATGGATTGTTGAACATGCTAATGAATATAATGGGAAATCAACGGACATTGCGATTGGTGGAGCAAGTATTGGTGCAAATTTAGCAACTGCAATTGTTTTAAAATCCATTAAAACTGGGGAGTTTCATCTTGCGAAACAAGTACTTCATTATCCAATTACGGATATTAATAATCAAATAAAGGGAAGCAAGTATCAATCTCGTGAATTGTATAATGGTAAATACGGGCTTGATATTTCAAACGTCGAAGCATTTTCGTTATACGATGAACAGGAGGAGATTGACTACGTGTCTCCAATAAAAACAGATCAACAATTATTAGCTAAAATGCCTAAAACGCTTATTTTTACTACTGAATATGATCCGTTATGTGATGAAGGGGAGCTTTACGCAGAAAAAATAAAAGAAGCTGGTGTTGAAGTAAGACTCGTTCGTTTTGATGGGGGTATACATGGATTTATGCAAAGTTTTCCGGGATCCCCTGATTATATGCGCGGCTATGACATAACGACGGAATTTTTAAATAATGATTAGAGTAATTAATATTGAACTTCTTATTTTTAAAATTAGGAAATCATTCTATTTAACAGTAAAAGTTAGATGCATGATTTCCTATTTTTTCTTTTGAAAGATAAATTAGTTAATCATTTTGCAAAAATTAAGCCGTTTCAGTTGTTGCTGTCTCTTCTCCATTCGCTAATAAAGTAGACTTTTTTTCTTTATGTTGTGATAATTCTTTAGAAATAAGAATTCCGTCAATAATTCCTTCAATTTTTAAACGCTCATCATGATTTAACTTTTTTATTTTCTTCACAAGTTCAATTTCATCCTTGATTATACTTATACTCTCATGTTGTTCTATTTTTAGAACCTCGTCATCTACTCCAAAAAGAAGATTATCAGCAGAAATATTAAACACCTTACATAAGGCAACAATAGTTTGTGCTGAAGGTTCAAATTTATCTTTTTCATAACCGCTAACGTTACTTTTAGTTTTGTCTATTAATTCAGCTAGTTTATCTTGTGATAACCCATGTAGTTTTCTTAGATTTCGTATACGTTCTCCAATTGTACTCATATTAGAACCCCCATCCATATCGGTTTCAAAAAAATAACATTATTGTTGATTAGTTCCAATATCAGAACTATAATGAATTTAAGATGAACAAATTCATCAAATAGAGTTTATCATACCCAAATCTAATACTATATCTATTTATGCATAGCGTTAATTAAATAGAAGGTGATCTAAACTATAAGTGATGAAGAACAATTGTCATAAGTTAATGCCCTGTGTTAACAAATTAAAATTCACTACCTTAATTATCTCAGGAAGGAGCAATGTAATGAAGCAACGTCAACTGACTCCATTAGGCAAGAAGATTGTTAAACGTCTTGTGGACTTGAACCAAACTCAAGTATGGCTCTGTGAAAAAGTTGGTGTAAGTAAAGTTTACTTAAATTTCATATTACATGGTGAACGTAGCGGAAAAAAGTATATGGCTAAAATCTTTGAAGTACTCGGTTTAGATGAGGATGAGCAGCAATCAGCTTAAAAGATCATTGTTATTTAAATTTTTTCAAAGGCGAAACATCGTAAGTCAAATTGTAATTAGTTAAATTCCAATGAAATAAGAAAAGGTATTAAATATAATCTATTAATTAATGGTACTTAAAAATTTTATAGTAACAGTCTATACATAAAATATATTTGGAAAGTGAATTAAAGTTGGGGGGATATGGAAATCTTCAAATGATGATGGTTAAGTATAAAATCAAATTTTTGTTACAAAAGGACCTGCCAAAAATCGCTATTAGAAGGTCCTTTTTATTTATCTCTAACAGGTACTATAAAAATTCGAAAATTAGGAACCCACTCCTATTAAAAATAAGAAGTTTCGTTGATATTAACTTCTACTGATTAAATCTATTATGAATTTATTAACAATTATGTATGACTATATGAAATTTTCTATGGAGAGGAGATACATCAAATGTCTCTTAGCATCAATCAATTTTTATTAACAGCTAATTCTATAGACCAATCAGATAAAATTAATATAGAAAATAATAGTGACGCGTTACTTATGTTAGATTCTGACGGCTTTTTTTTACAAGCTAGTGCTGAAATTGAAAATATTATCGGTTTTCGACCATTCGATTTAATTGGAACGAGTTTTGCTCAAATCATCTCTATTCAAGAAATTATAAAAATAAGACATTTTTTCCAAAGTGTCGTTGAAGGGGAAATCATTCAATTTGAAACAATATTGAGTCATAAAAATGGTTATGAAGTTTATGTTCAATTAAAATGCAATCCAATGAAGTTTAACGGGAAAACAATTGGGGTAAATATAAATGTCAAGGATATAAGAAATGTCAAAAATCTTGATGACCATTCGAAAAATATTGTGTTGGATAAAAAAGGGCAAATTATATATGCATCTTCCACAGTTGAAGAATATTTTGGATATTCGGTTCATGATGTTATTGGAAAATCTTATTTTGATTTTATTCATCAAGACGACTGCCTAACGTTAAAAAATTGCTTACAACAATTACAGTCTGAGAAAACAATAAAATTAGAAATTAGACATATACACCGTGATGGGTATTTAAATTGTTTAAGTTCTCAATTTACACCGATTTTTAATAATGGAGAAATAGAAATGATTGTAGTCGATTATGATCTTCATAAAAATTTAAAAGTGGATGAGAAAAATACAACCTACTACGACTATTTAACTGGTCTTCCAAATAAAAATTTATTTGCTGAGCGATTGAACCAAGCAATAAATACATCAAAAAAATCTGGAAAACTAACAGCTTTATTAGTACTTGATTGTAATAATAGTACCCAAATATTTGACACTTATGGTCGTGATGTTAGAGATGAAGTTATGAAAGAGTTAGCAAGAAGGCTTCAATTAGTAATTAGTATGAAAGATACTTTATCACGAATAAATGATTATGAATTTTCAATTGTGTTTCCTGAAATACGAGAAAAAGTTGAAGTCGAGACACTTAGTAATCGAATTATGGAAATTGTAAAACATCCAATATATATAAATGGTTATCAAATTCAAATTTCGGCAAACATTTGGATTTCATTTTATCCTGAGTCTGCTAATGAAGAATAACTTTGAGTAGGGTGACGAACGGCTTTATGAAGACTTCTGCAACGAGGTAATAAAAATATCAAAAAATTAATAAAACAATTCAAATTCTGATTGCGAAGAAAAGATAATTAATTTGCAATCAGAATATTTTTTTGATTTTTATATACAATTATTAAATAATTTTAATACTAAATATTCATATAAAACTATTCATTTTCTTGCAAATTTATCCCTACTATTGAAATAATATGATATGCTAAAATCAATATTCAAATATTTCGAAATTTCAATAGGATGTGATCTTAGCTATGGAAAATGAAAAAAATTAATATTCTTTTAGTAGATGATCGCCCAGAAAATTTATTAGCATTGGAAGCAATAATTGAACGAGATGAATATAACTTAGTAAAAGCGCATTCAGGAGAAGAAGCAATTGAATTATTAAAATTAGACCGCTTTGATTGTTTAATTTTAGATTTAGGTCTAGCTGATACAAGTGGGTTTGATTTATTAGCTGAAATTAAAAACAATGAAGAGTATAAGCAATTAAAAGTGTTTGTTTATACGGGACGTGATTTATCGAGTAAAGAAGAAATGGAATTAAATAAATTTGCCAACTCTATTATTATAAAAAATGAACACTCTCCTGAACGATTGTATGCAGAACTTGAATGCTATTTAAGTGAAGTAAAAACAAGTCATGACGTCGAAAGTTCAACTGTCGATCTAATTAGTTCTTCTTTAAAATTGGCTGGAAAGAAAATATTGCTTGTTGATGATGATGTAAGAAATGTGTTTGCACTATCTAGCGTATTTGAAATGGCTGGAATGGAAGTAGTATTTGCTGAGAATGGCCTAGAAAGTTTAAAAATATTAAATGAAGCTTCACATATTGATCTAATTTTAATGGATATTATGATGCCTGAAATGGATGGTTATGAAGCAATTGAAAAAATACGCGCTATTGATGAATTTAAACAGCTTCCGATTATCGCGTTAACGGCAAAAGCGATGAAGGAAGATCGTATAAAATATTTGGAAATCGGTGTATCAGATTATATAGCGAAACCAGTTGAACCAGACCAATTAATTTCATTAATAAAAGTATGGTTATATTAACTCTAAAGGGGATTTTTAAAAAATGAACCTAATCAATATACATGAAAAAATAGTGAAGACGAGTTAGAAAAGATTGAAATTCATTTATTATTAGAAGGCTTATACTTAAAATACGGTTATGATTATCGAGATTATGCTTATCCATCCATTAGAAGAAGGGTTTTGCACCGCGTACATGCTGAGCAGTTGTCTTCAATTTCCGGCTTACTCGAAAAAGTGTTACATGATACGAGCTGATTACAAAGATTAATTGCAGACTTTTCGATTAATGTAACGGAAATGTTCCGAGATCCTTTGTTTTTTAATGAATTTAAAGAGAAGGTTTTACTGCTGTTAGGAACATATCCTTCCATTCGAATACGGCATGCAGGCTGTTCGACTGGGGAAGAAGTATATTCTATGGCGATCCTTCTTCATGAAGTTGGACTTTATGAGAAAACGAAAATTTATGCAACTGATATTAATACAGATGTGTTAACATCAGCGAAAAATGGTTGTTTTCCTTTGGAGTATATGCGTAAGTATACAAGTAACTATTTACTGGCTGATGGGGAAAGAGCAATTTCTGACTATTATAAAGTAACGAACGATGGTGTGAAATTCCATTCATATTTAACTAAAAATATCGTTTTTGCACAACATAATCTCGTAACAGATCGTTCATTTAATGAATTTCACGTTATTCTTTGCCGAAATGTTTTAATTTACTTTAATAAAGCATTACAAAATAAAGTACATCAGCTCTTTTACGATAGTTTAGGGATGTTTGGTGTCCTTTGTCTTGGCAATAAGGAATCCATTAATTACACAGAATTCGCTAATTTTTACGACGATATTAGTCCATCGCAAAAAATATATCGAAAAATAAAATAAACATATTGAAAGGAGTTGTCCTAACCACTTTAGGACAGCTTTTTTAACAACAGGGAAGAAATAGTTCATATAATAGAATAATTTTTTAGAATTTGAAAGTAATATTTTAATTAGCTTTTCTATCTTTTTTTACAAATGAGTGAACAATGTTTAAAATCTACAAAATTAATTTCAATTTTACATGGAATTATTTATTGCATCGATAGTGCTGTGAATATTTTACTATATATTTGTTAGTCTCTTTAATTCCTATTACTTTCATTATATAATATATTTGGAAAACTTATGGGAGAAAAGGGTGGTGGGCTTATTTTCATACTTTCATATACATATCGATTCGCTTTGATATGTATGTTCATTAACAACATTGGGGAGGATTTTTGTAGTGAGTTCTAAACAACAAACAAAGGATAAAAAGACGAGTATTCGTACGAAGTTTAGTAGTCTATTTTTACTTGTCGCGATTATCCCGTTACTAATTGTCTCTTTTTTTATCCAAAGTAACAATAGTAATATTTTAATTGAAAAAGAAGAAGAGGCAATGCACAACCTTGTGTTAAGTAAGGCACAATCAATCGATCAATGGTTTGATGCGCGAATGTCGGAAATGGAAATATCTGCTGCAAGTGATATTGTGAAATCAATGGATTCCGAACGTATTAATCCATACATTTCAATGTTGGAAAAACGTTCAGATGTATTTGAAACGATGTTTGTTATTGATCGAAAAGGAACAGTTATTGCACATACAATGCCAGATAGTATCGGTTCAGATTATAGTGACCGTAGCTATGTTTCTATAGCATTAGGTGGGAAATCGAATTATTCTGAAGTGTTGACATCAAAAGCGACAGGCAATCGAATTGTTGTTTCTGCAACTCCTATAATTGATAACAAAGGAGTAGTTGTAGGGGTATTAGCTGGATCAGCTACATTTGAAATATTAGTTGATACATATTTAAAGGAATCTAAACAAACGGAAAGTTCTAACAATATGATTACTTTACTCGATCAACAAGGCTTTATTCAAGAATCCCCTATGGAGGAGCTTATTGGTGTCCATGTTAAAAAGGCTGAAATTGGTGATTTAAGCACAGCGCTGCAAAAAAGCGTGGATGAAACAGGTATTTCTAGTTTTAACTATAATGGGAAAAATTATATAATAACTTACGCGCCGATCAGCACAGTAGGATATGGATTAAGTATTTATACACCTGAAGAGACTGTACTTGCAGATTCAAAAGCAATTCAAAATAAGTCGATACTTATTATCGTTATATCTGCAATCATCATCGTTATACTTTCAATTTTCATTGTAAGAACTATAACGAAACCAATATTAGCTGTTGTAGATGGAATAGGGAAAGTGTCTAATGGTGATTTAACGATTGAAAAAATCAAAGTGAAGGCACACGACGAATTAGGTCAGCTTGCAAAAAATTTTAATTTAATGACAGACAATATAAAACAATTAGTTACTGAAATAAAGATTGCATCGGAACAGGTTCATTCATCTTCAGAGGAGCTTTCAGTAAGTTCTGAGGAAACTGTAAGAGCAGCAGAGCAAATTTCAGCTTCTATTCAAACAATTGCTGCTAACACGGAATCTCAAATTAACTTTACTGAGGATGCTAAAGAGGTTGTTAATAATATTTCAAATGGTATTACGACAATTTCCGAAAACATTCAACAGACGAACGAGCTTGCAAGTAATGCTGTTGAAGCGGCTACATCTGGTACAGAGGTAATTGAACGTACAATTAACCAAATGAAAACAGTTGAAGAAAAAACGAGTGTGGCGTCAGTTACTATTAATAGTCTTGGTAAAAAATCTTCGGAGATTAATGAAATTATCTCAGTTATTACGAGTATTGCAGATCAAACGAATTTACTCGCACTAAATGCTGCAATTGAAGCTGCTAGAGCAGGAGAGTATGGAAAAGGATTTGCTGTAGTAGCAGACGAAGTTCGAAAATTAGCGGAACAATCCAGTCAGGCATCAGGGCAAATTAGTGATTTAATTAAAGAAATCCAAAAAGAAATTGCGTTATCAATCGAAGCTATGAATGAAGGTAAAATTGCTGTAAATGGTGGACAAGCAATAGTTGAAAGGGCTGGTATTGAATTTAGTAATATTACACAATCTGTTGAAAAAGTATCTAATCATATGCAAGAAATTTTATCTGAAAGCCGTTTAATTAGAACAAGCTCCGAAAAAATGGTCGATGATATTGTACACATTTCGGAAAATTCTATTGAAGCAACAAGTAATACACAAGAGATCGCTTCCGCATCTGAACAACAAACAAGTTCGATGGAAGAAATTGCAGCTTCTGCTGAATCTCTTGCTAAGATGGCAGAAGAGTTAAAACATGCTGCTCAAAAATTTAAATTATAAAGGGAAAAGGTGGGTCCGTATATTTATTCGGATTCACCTTTTCTTCATATTTTCACCTGAATTTTTCTATATAGATCATTCCTCAAATGCTAATTATAAGTAACAAGGTAATTTTTTGGAGAGAATGTGAAAAAATGTTTAAAAATGGGTAAATTGAAAAAAAATCACTGCAACAACTGAAGAACAACAACAAAATCAACAAAACAATCAGGAGGAGGCAATTTCTCCTAACAAAAATGATTTTATTAAATCTGTTAAAGAAAAAACACACTCACCAGCAGATAATTTAGTTGTTCGTTATGTTTCTCCAATGATTACCGTTCTTTATATTGATAATTTAATCGATACACAAAATTTAAATGAGTTAATTATAAATGAATTAAAAGATAAAGAAAGTATTACACCTACTATAATCCATTCCACCAATTATTGAAGCGCTTTTCCTTGAATTGATAATTGAATTATTGCGAGAAGCAGGATTAAGATTGCCAACAAAAGTAGGTCAAACAATTGGTATCGTAGGCGGTATCGTATTAGGAACTGCTGCTGTACAGGCTGGTATTACAAGCAATATTTTAATTATCATTATCGCTTTATGTGCATTAGCATCCTTTACTACACCAAACTACACGATGGGTAATGTAATCCGTGTTATAAGATTTCCAATTATTATTTTAGCCGGTTTTTGGGGTTATTATGGTGTGATGCTTGCATTTTGTTTTTTACTTGTCCACTTGATTAAACAATCTAGCTTAGTTTCACCATACACAGCGTCTTTTTATCCACCAAGATTTAAAGATTGGCCAGACAGCATTATCCGATTACCGATACCGATTATTAAAAGAAATTCAGTAAATACTAGAAGTGGGAATGATCAACTACCAGTAAATGATGAAAATGCAGGAGGGAAGGTGCGAGGTTGAAAGATTCACAACAACTAAGTGTTAATCAAATGGTTAATGCGTACCTTCTCACTTTTATAATAAACGCTTGTCAAGTTGGGGTTGGTATACACGGTTTTCAACGAATTATTTATGAAAATGCAAAACAAGATTCTTGGATTGCCGTTATTTTAAGTTTTATAATTGCCCATCTTGTAGTATTCATTATGCTAAAAACATTAGAGATGTATAAAGATGAAGATTTATACGGGATTCACAATAAAATTTTTGGTAAATATTTCGGAAATCTTCTTAATCTTTTATATGCAGTATATTGCTCTGTAGCCTTCTTTTCTATATTAATTAATTATGTTGAAGTTATTAGTACATGGGTATTTCCTTATTTAAGCTCTATGTTTTTGTCAATTTCATTGCTGTTAATTGTTATTTATAGTTTTGTAGGTGGTTTTCGAGTTGTTATAGGTGTTACTTTTTTTAGTTTCTAGGCTATGATCATAATGATGATAAAGTGACAGCTACTTCTGTTATTAGGCAAGTAAACCAAGAGTTTGAAAGTACAGTTGAAACTCATTCAGAAACAGAAGAAACTAGTAAAGGAACTCGACAAAAAATTAATCTTGAAACATCGAAAAAGGTAATGGCTGGTCAATTGCGAGTCGTTTTATTTGGTGAGGATTTTGCGAAAGAAGGATTAAACGAATCCCTCCATACACTAATTATGAATTCTGAAGTAAGTAACAGTATTTTTTTAGCCGTTACTGAGGGGAAGGCACAGCCTTTAATCGAGACAAAATATCAAAATATTACGGATCTTGGTCAACATATTTTTGGGTTAATAGATCATAATGTTAAACAGCAACACATAATTTCTTCTACTTTACATGAAGTAGTACGAGATTTTTATAATCCACTTCGAGATTTGACATTACCGATAATAGAAAAGAAAGACCAGACAATCGAAGTATCAGGAGTGGCATTTTTTCATAAAGGAAAAATGCAAGGTAAGCTCCCATCTGGTGATATTCTCTATATTATGATGGCTCGGGGAAAATTTAGATTTGGAACACTTGAGTTGGAGTTGCCGACTAATGGTTTATCACCAAATGAGCACCATGAAGAAACAATACCGATATAGATGGATTCAATTAAATCTGTTCGCAAAATTAAAAATACCAGAATATGATCTAACAATTGCAGTTGAAAGTAGACTTTTAGAAATCCATTCAACTGTATCAACAGATGATCCAAAAGTTGTAAAAAACTTGAGAAGGAGATTAATAAAAAGTTAGAAGAAGAAATAACGAGAATTATTAAGTATTGCATTAATCTAGACGTAGATGTATTTGGTTTTTGTGAGCAATATAAAATTAGTACTCGAAATACAGAGTTAACTGAAGATGAATGGCATGAAAAGTATCGCAATATGAAAGTAAATGTTCACGTTAAAACAAGAATTATTCGAAACGGTGTCTTCGAATAAAATATCACACCTTGTACAATTCAAATTTTGTACAAGGTGTTTTTTGATTTCATAAAAGTCGATAGATGGGGCACAATAAATAATATATATTTCATGATGGATAGGTTGGGTTCGATGGAATTAAGTAAAAAAATAATGATATTATCAATTTTTTTTATATTAATTAATTACAACGATTTTGAGGCAAAAGCTTTTGTCGCGGATTTATATGAAGAAGAGTTACAAAATGAAGGAACAATTGAACTAATTGACCCAATAACAGAGCAAGTAGTAAAAACCTTCGTAAGGGAAGATTATAAAATAGAGACACAATTCGAAGAGTATCTTAATGAAATAACAGCTTGGGTTCAACAATTCGCGCAAGGATCCGAGACAAAAGCAGGTTATAATAAACCGATTATTTTAGATCGTATTGATCAAGATGGTACTATTATTAAAGGAAAACCAAGGATTGTTATAAATGAAGAGGAACTTGTTGATAAAATTGTAGAACGTTTATTTGTTGGTGGGAAAATTCAGCTTCCCTTACTCTATATAAAAAGTGGTTATGAAGAAGAAGATGTACCATATTTACAAGAAGTAGTGTTAGCATCCTATACTACACATTTTAATGGCGCAAATACAGGAAGAAGTAAAAATATAGAGCTTTCTGCTATTGCGATTAATAACGTTATTGTTGGTAGTGGTGATATCTTTTCTTTTAATACAACTGTTGGACCGAGGGATGTTGCGGCGGGATATCAAGAAGCACCAGAAATAATTAGAGGTAAAGTAGTAATGGGGATTGGTGGAGGGATTTGCCAAACATCATCAACACTTTTTAACGCAATTGATCAGCTCGACGTAAAAACGATTGAAAGACATCATCATACAAAGGACGTAAAATATGTCCCGAAAGGTAGAGATGCTACTGTGTCATTTGGTGGTTTAGACTATCGTTTTCAAAACACTACAGGTATCCCACTTCTAATAAAATCCTACTATAGTAGAGGCTCTTTGACTGTACAAATTAAAACTTCGAAGGAATACGCAGAGCTTTATAAAGAATTGAACAATTAAGTATAATTGATAAATTTGAAGGAGACGTCCGAAATCTTATTTTGAGGCGTCTCCTTATTTATTTGTATGTTTTATTGTGATCCTATTTTCCGCATTTATCACACACTTCTTAGTTGTTTCATATAAATAGATGGAGATTTAAAATCGAGGTCATTCACCTAATTGAATATCCGAAAATTGTTATGAAGTACCTATAGAAAGGGTCTTCGTACATGTAAAAATAATCAAGAAAAGAGGTACGTAAATGGTTACTTATCATTGGGGTGTAGACTCTTCTCAAGCAGTAACAAGAGAATTATATAATTCAGTTACAAATGATTACGGGAAACCTGAATTTTGGGGTAGGTATTTGACAACTGTTCAAGGTACATCACAAGGATTAACAAGAGAAGAAATTCAACTGCTTCATAATAGTGGTACAAAGCTTCTTCCTATATTTAATGATTTTCGACGAGCAGTAGGTGCGAATCATGCAAAAGTCGTAGCAATGAATGCAGCATATCATGCTAAAAGACTTGGAATTCGAAAAGGAACTCCGATTTTCGTTTCGATCGGAAGCTCTTTTGATGTAGATGGTGCGTGGATAAAAGGATATATCGATTATTTATTTAACACAGATTATAAACCTGGTTTCTACCATAATCCGACTGAAGGTGAATTTGCAGAAGCGTTTTGTGAAGCGGTAAATCAAGACAAACGTGTAGCGAATCAAGCGGTATTATGGAGTTCAGCACCAGAAATAGGTGTTACAAAAGCAAAGGATGCACCTAAATTTGAGCCTGACATACCAGATTGTGAAGCGAATGTATGGGCATGGCAATACGGACGTAATGCAAATGATTTACCAATAGATACAAATTTAGTTGATAGTAGATTGTTTACAATGCTCGATTAATAAATAGAGGGGCGACAATAGGTTGAATGTCGCCCTACAAATTATTTTAAGAAATCTTCATTTAAATAACTTGGGTCTGGGTAAGTGTAGAAGCCTTTTTTCGTCTCGACACCAAGTCTTCCTTTGTCGATATACTCAGATTTCAGTAAGGCAGCTATTTTTTTAAATTCCTCTTGCCCAGCTTCTCCTTTTGCATTTGCAATATTATATGCAGTGTTAATCCCAACGATATCTAATATTGCAAAAGGACCTTTTGGAGAACCGGTAGCAATCATCCATGTTTTATCGATTGTTTCAACATCTGCTACCTGCTTTAATAGCAACATTTGCGCAGCCTCTAAAAAAGGAACTAATAACGAATTTAAAATATAGCCAGGCTGCTCCTTTTGTAGAGGCAAAGCAACCATTCCTATTGCCTTTGCAAAATCAATTACATCTTCAAATACTTTGTTATCAGTATTTGGATGCTTCATAATTTCAGCCGTATTATTTAACCATATTTCATTTGCAAAATGTAAGGCTAAAAATTTATGGGGACGTCCCGTACTTTCCGCAAACTGGCTTGGTAAAAGAGTTGACGAATTCGTAGCAAATATTGTCTTGTCCGGCGCTACTTTACTTAAACTGTTATAAAAATCCGTTTTAATTTTTACAACTTCAGGTACGGCTTCAATCAGTAAATCTGCATCTTTTACAGCTTCAGATAAATCGGTAAAGAAAGACATACGACTATGGGCTAAATTTACTTCTTCCTCGTCCACTCCTAAATCTTGCTGATAGCGGACTTTTAAATTTATAATTCTGTTTTTCGCACGTTCAATCGCTTCTTCATTAATATCATAAACAGAAACGTTAAAACCTTTAAATGCAGTTTGGAAAGCGATTTGACTTCCTAAAATACCACTACCTGCAACAGCTATATTTTTGAAATTCGTCTCGATACTCCTTACATAGTTTTTACACAACTTAAAATAATTGAGCTATTTGTGTTCATCTTTTATAATACACATGCTATGATTTTTTAATCAAAGGTTTTTAAATTCAATAATTAGTTAGAACCTATTTTCGTTCTTACTTTATTTGATTTTGAATACGATGCTATAAAGGGGTGATAAGATTATGTCTATCGCAGTTATTTATGGTAGTACCCGAGAGAACGGAAATACAGAATGGTTAACTGAGCAAGTAATAAACGGAATTCCGGTTGAAAAAATTTTTTTAAGGGAGTTCAATATTTTACCAATTAAAGATGAAAGACATACAGAAGCTGGATTTCAAGAAGTTTCAGATGACTATGATTTAATCATAGAACGAGTTTTAAAGCATGATATTCTTATTTTTGCGACACCTGTTTATTGGTATAGTATGAGTGGGACGATGAAGTTATTTATTGATCGTTGGTCTCAAACGTTAAGGGATAAAAACTTCCCAAATTTTAGAGCTCAATTAGGAAAGAAAAAAGCATTTGTCATTGCTGTAGGAGGGGATAATCCTTCCATAAAAGCATTACCTTTAATCCAACAGTTTAAATATATTTTCGACTTTTTTAATATGAGCTTTGAAGGATATTTAATAGGTAAAGCTAGTAAACCTGGCGAAATGCAAAACGATCAAAAAGCAATCGCAGCTGCTAAACAAATGCAATTGCTTTTAAAGGACCAATTAAAATCAAATTAAACAAAACGAGTTGATCTAACTGTTCAACTCGTTTTTATATGCATTATTTAAAAAATTGCTGATATTGCTTTGGTGTAAAATTCGTCATTTGTTTAAATACTTTTATAAAATGAGCTTGATCATAGAATCCATTGTCATAAATAATATCTTGAGTTGACGTATTTGAACAAAGTAAAAATTCATCAATGACAAATTGAAACTGGACAATTTTAGAAAATTGTTTTGGAGAAAACCCTACATTTTCTGTAAATTTCCTTCGAATATATTGTTCTGTATACCCAATATCTCGAGATAATTCTTTTATACTAATTGTTCCTTTCGAGTCATATATTTTTTGAATGGCATAATCTGTTATGTCTTTATATGAATTGTTAGATTGTTGGATTGATAAAATGAATTTTTCAAATGTAGAGATTCTTTGTTGAAAGGAATTGCATTCGGCGATTTGTTCTAGGATGGGAATACGATAGGTGAGAACTTCGAATAAAGGGATCAGTTGCCCGATTAATTCATGCAAATGATTATTTAATTGAATAACTGTTTGTTCTGGATAAAATCGAACACCAAAGTAAATACAGTCATTTAATAACTCTGGATGTTCTTTTCGAAACAGTGGGCTTGTCCATAAAAAAACATTTCGTTTATTCGGGTCACAACAAAATAAAAAGTCAAAACAACCGTCTGGGACAAGGGACAAATGAGTCTCTGTCTCTTTTTTAGTTCGAAATTGATAAAACAAGGCGATATTTGAATGTTGATTTCTAGATGGTTTGTATTCGGTGTAATTTAATGTATTTGAATTTATTTCAGGTTGAAATGGAAAATAGTACATTTTTATTTCCTCCTTACAACTCATATTCACTATTACAATATTCATTATAATTAATTTTTTGAAAATTTAAATAGTTAATGATACATTTTTTAACATTTTTAGATTAGAAAAAGTTACACAGTTTCTTTTTTTACAATTTTTATATTTTTATACATGTTAAATTATGACTATCAACCTTACAGAAAAGAAAAAAGTGTAAGGAAATATAACATTATAGGAGGATTCATTATGAAAATTCAAACTACGCAAGCAATCCATCCACTTGAACCATTAACAGCAGACGAAATTACATTAGCAGTTGAGACGGTAAAAAAAGAAAAACAGCTAAAAGAGGAAATTCGATTTGCACAAGTTTTACTACATGAACCAGCTAAAGAAGTAGTGCTTAATTTTGTAGAAGGTAGCTCATTTGAAAGGGAAGCATTTTTAATCATTTTGGATCCGACTACAAATGAAACCTTTGAGGCAATCGTTTCATTAACTGAAGAAAAAGTCACTTCTTGGGAGTTAATTCCGGATGTTCGACCTGGCTTTATGCTTGATGAATTCGAAGAAGTAGAAGAATATTTAAAAAATCATCCTGATTACCAAGCTGCATTATTAAAACGTGGTATAACAGATCCAAGTTTAGTCATGATTGATCCTTGGTCAGCTGGATATTATAACATTCCTGAAGACGAAGGACGCCGGATTGTCCGCGCAATCGCTTGGGTTCGTCCAGCTCCTAAACAAAATGGCTATTGCTATCCAATATCAGGCTTAATTGCTGTCGTTGATGTGAATAAAATGGAAATTGTTCGATTAGAAGATTATGGTGTAAAACCAATTCCACCAACAGAAGGTGCCTATATTCCAGAAGAAGCAAGCGAATATGACATTGGTTTCCGTCAAGATGTGAAACCGCTAGACATTATTCAACCTGAAGGCCCAAGTTTCACAATTAACGGTCATTGCATCGATTGGCAAAAGTGGAAAATTCGTTTCGGTTTTACTCCGCGGGAAGGGTTAGTTATTCATACAGTTAGTTATAAAGATAAAGAAAAGGAACGTCCGATTTTATATCGTGCAGCATTATCTGAAATGGTTGTTCCATATGGGGATACAAGCCCAACCCATAATTGGCAAAATGCATTTGATGCTGGAGAATATGGTATTGGGCAACTTGCAAACTCATTAGAGCTAGGTTGTGACTGTGTTGGTCATATTCAATATTTTGATGCGGTCATGTCGAATAGTAAAGGTGAGCCATTCACGATTAAAAATGCCGTTTGTTTACATGAAGAAGATTATGGCGTTGCTTGGAAGCATACCGACTGGCGTACAAATCAAGTTGAAGTTCGTCGTTCCCGCCGCTTAGTTATTTCATTCTTTGCAACAGTAGCAAACTATGATTATGGCTTCTTCTGGTCCTTCTATCAAGACGGCACAATTGAATGTGAAGTGAAATTAACAGGCGTTTTAAATGTCGGAGCTTTAGATGAAGGAGAAAAACCGAAATACGGTACGGAAGTTGCCCCTCAAGTAAATGCGCCTTACCATCAACATTTCTTTAATTTCCGAATTGATCCGATGATTGATGGAGTCAACAACTCATTAGTTGAATCTTATACAGTTGCTGAAAAACCAGGACCAGACAATCCGAACAATAACGGATTCTATACAATTGCAAAAGCATTCAAAACAGAAAGTGAAGCAGTTAGTAATATTGATATTGCAAAACAAACGACATGGAAAATTGTCAATCCGAACTCAAAGAATTTTGTAGGCCAACCTGTAGGCTATAAAATCGTTACTGGTGAAAACTGTCATCCATTTGCGACAGATGAAGCAACTGTTATTCAACGAGCAGGGTATATTAAAAATCATTTATATGTTACTAAATATGATCCGAAACAAATGTATGCATCTGGTCGCTACCCTAATCAATCGAAAGGTGGCGATAGTTTAGAGCATTATATAAAAGCGGATCGTCCAATTGAAAATACCGATATTGTCGTTTGGTATACAATGGGGCATCACCATATTACCCGTACGGAAGATTGGCCGGTAATGCCTACTGCTTATCAAAGCTTCCAATTAAAACCAAATGGATTCTTTGACCGTAACCCGGCATTAGACTTACCAAGACCGAAAGCGAAAAATGCTTGCCAAATGTCTGCTGGAGATAGTTGTCATTAATTAAGGGAGCTAGCAATTTTGCTAGCTTTTCATTTTTAAAGGAGGGGTTATGATGTTGCTTCCTATTAGCGCTTTATTAGTCGTAATTTATACGATTGTTCTTTGTATTAATGCCAAGAAGTCTGAAGGTGTTAGTGCAACTTCAGGCAAGTGTGTTGCTATGTCTTATGGCATGATTAGCGGAACTGCCGTCGGATTAATTGCAGGCATATATATGCAAGGAGAATTGGCTTATTCTACTGTACTTTCGATTGGTATTAGTGCAATTCTAGGTTTTTTCGTTGGTCGTATTTTTGGTCTGAATGGAATTGTCGAAGCTCTTGCAGCAAGTTTTATGGGTGCAATGATGGGGGCGATGTTAGGAGAAATGCTAACACCTTCTAATCAACTATTTATGGTAATTGTCATGGATCTTATGTACGCCTTAGTAGTTACTGGATTACTATTGATGATTGGTTCTGAACATAAAAAAGTGAACAAATCATCAACTGTAAAAATAGCTCCACTTCTCATTATGTTGCTTCTTTCATTTTCGAGTGTAAGCATTGTTGCAGCTTTAGATCAAAGCACTGTGGATGTAGAGCAAGAACTACAAAATGATCATGAACATCATCATTAAGTTCGTAAACTGTATTTTACTAGATCACTTAAAAGTTTTAAAACAATCATTTATAAAGGTGGTTTTATTTATGGAAATGACTTTAAAATTAGCCCAACAAATTATTGAAGGGGCAAAGGAAGAGGCGCAAAAATTAAATGTTAAAATGGTTATTTCAATTGTTGATGATGGAGGTAATTTAATTGCGCTACATCGCATGGACGATGCCTGGATTGGAAGTATTGACATTGCTCAAGGAAAAGCTTGGACATCCGTTGCCTTTAAATTAGAAACAGAAAGTTTGGCAAATGCAACCATTCCAGAGCAAGAGTTGTATGGTATTAATACGACAAACAGCGGGAAGATTGTTGTATTTGGTGGGGGAATACCGTTATTGTTTGACGGAAAAGTAATTGGTGCAATAGGAGTAAGTGGAAGTACAGTAGCAAATGATATTGCTGTAGCAAAAGCTGGAGTAAAACTATTCGAAGATACTCTTGTAACAGTTAAATAAATTTTAAAGAAGCCAACTTACGATTTTAGTTGGCTTCTTGTTTTTCATTTCCCCTTATAGATTTAAAACTAACAAGTCATCCTGCGCCCTCGATACACACGTTAATATGCAATTATTCTGTTGCTTTTCAGCTTCAGTTAAAAATAAATCCCGATGATCAACGTTTCCGTTTAATACTTCAATTTGACAACTTCCACATCCACCAATTTTACATGAATAGGGAGCTTGTATTTGATGTTTTAATAAACTATCTAGTAATGTTTCATTTGATTTTACTTCGATTATTTTTTTACTACGAGCAAGGTGTACTTGAAAAGGTTCAGTTTTACCGAAGCTAGGAGGAGTAAATAATTCATAATGGATTGTTCGATTCGTATAACCTATTAATTTAGCATGCTCCGAAAAATCGTTCATCATCTTTTCTGAACCACAAAAATAAACATGAGTACCAATTGGTTGATTTTCCATAATGTTCGATTTTATACGATGTCCATTTGAAGAAAAATAAAAATTACATTCATTTGGGAAATCTTCGTTAAGCTCTTTATAAAAGGCGCATTGTTCTTTAGAAGGTGCTGCGTAATGTAATTCGAAAGGGATTGCGTCTGCTTTTAATGTTTCCATCATAGATAGAAACGGGGTAATACCAATTCCCATTGCGAAGAAAAGATGTTTTTTTCCTTGATTGCTTAAAGGGAAGTGGTTTTTCGGAAAACTAATTTTAAGACGATCGCCTTCCTTCATATGCTCATGCCAAAATAAAGAACCTCCTTTTGAGTTTTGTTGCTTTCTAATGGCAATGGAATAGAGGGAGTGTTCTTTCGGACTATTTGTCAATGAATAACGACGCTCAATGAATCCTTCCATTCCTTTTACGCGAGTAATAATGTGTGAACCTGCACTAAAACGAGGTAACGATGTAGCATCTACTGGTGCCAACTTGAATTTTTTTATAGAACTAGTTAGCTGCACTATATTTTCAACATAGACTTCGATAAATTGTTTCTCCATTGACCTCACCCCTATATATGAATGTATCCTAAATAAGCATTATGAAGTTTTGAAAAGTGATTTGAAACATCTAGCTGTGAATGACAGTTTTTGCAAAGGACATGTTCAATAGTCTGAGATGGAAAGAGGGAATAGCATCTTACACAAAAAACTTTTTTCAAATCCCCCTCCAACACAATTTTATGGATAGCATCTAACGGAAACCCGACTTGTGTACCGATCTTTTCCCACTCAGTAATTGTTTCCCTTGTACCAATTACAATCATATGTGTACCAATTTTTTGCTGCTGTAAATAGTTCGATAAATCAGCTGAATCTAATTGACTAAAGTGGATAGGTAAGTGAGGGAAATTTTCATAAATAGCTTTCTCGATATTTTCCAAAACTGAAAATGCTTTTATATGCAATAGTGGTTTTTTCACTAGTTTTGCAATGTTATTAATTAATTCAAGTTGTTGTAAGACGGAAGATTGTTCAATGAAAATTAACCCTTTTTTTATATTTGTCGGCAATCCAATTAATGAAAGATTTGGGTTAGAGTTAAATTTTACTTGCATTGTGATTCCTCCCTTCATTCGCAGCAGTTAAATATTGAACTAACAATTCTTGGTATGAATAAAACCCTTTGTACTCAGCCATGTATTGTGGAATATCTGACATAACAGAGAGTAGTCGTTTCTTATAAACATCATTTTGAATAAGTTGTTCAAAGGATTTCAAATAAGTATGAAGACTAAATAAAATGCCGTTACTTTCACCTAAACGAAATAGTTTTTGATGCTCCACTCGTAAATGGACAAGTTCGCCAATATTTTGATCTGTTAATTGCGCTTTTTGTTTACCCCAATCATCGTAATTTTCAGGGAACGTATGAAGATGAGGGCCTACTGTTAATGTCCAATTCAATCTAGCCCATGGTTTTCCGAGCTCCATTCTTAAAAGGAAGTTTCGAACTTTCTCCGCTAATCCTGATGAAGAAAAGACTGGTACCGGTGAATGAAATTCGAGGTAGGTCATGCCAATATTAAAAGCTAGTGACCAATTTGCAGGGAAACAAAGCTGTCCTGCATCCATAAATAAATCCCCATCCCGCTGCGATAAGTAAATAAGGTCTTCCTGGATATGACGACCAATAAAATCAAGGGGCTCATAAGGAAGTGTATCAGTCTTTCCGAATACGAAGGTTTGCTGTTCATTTAATAAATGATTCGTAAATGTGCTATTCGGAAAATGATTTTCTAGTGTGAAATATTGGGGAAAGCGTTCAACTAATTCCAGCATGATTAGTTCGAATATTTCCCATTGCGCCTCTATTGTTGAAGGGAAGGACTGAAAGCAACGGTTAGGCGAGTTGTCTAAAAGCTTACGTTTTAATTGAATTTCTTCTTTATAATCCTTTGTGATTGTCACGACATGGGATGGATCAAGTGCAACGGAATTATTTGAATATCGATATTGATCCGAGTGAAAAGGGAATGAGAAAGAATCGGATAAAGTAATATCAAAAGGTGAAGTAAACGTCATATAAATTCCTCCTTAAACGATAGAAGGAACTTTTCTCAATTATCGGGATTAGAAAATAAATTTGATTTCCCAACTATTAGGAAAACTTGATTATCAATCCTTTTTGATTCTGTCATAGTAGGTACTATATTTCGAGATTGGAGGAAATAATATGACACAAATTTCTAAGTGGAAAAAATGTTACTCTTTATTTGTAGTTGTACTGCTTGCTTTTATGCCATTGACTGCTAAAGCAGCTGCACCAAATGTATCTGCTATTGATACAGGGGATACAACATGGATTATCGTTGCAGCAGCTCTCGTATTATTTATGCATGTTCCAGGATTAGCACTGTTTTACGGTGGCTTAGTAAGTGAACGTAATGTCGTTTCTACATTAATGCACAGTTTCATTAGTTTAATTATCGTCAGCATCGTTTGGGTGTTGTGGGGTTATACGC
>JAEXYZ010000065.1 GCA_023405135.1 Bacillota bacterium
ATGCCAGAATGTATCAATGCAGACCAAGAAGCGAGTGTATACCCATTTCTGAATCAAGAAAATGGCGTCTGTTTTATAAAGAACTTGGTTAATCGCTACTTGTAAAAAAAGGTAATTTTACGGTAGGTGTATTTGAATTACCCTAAAACTTGAAAAAAGTATTTGACATTGTACGCTTAAAAATAAAAAAGAAACCACATATTAGATTTTTCTAAAATGTGATTTCTCGTTTGTTTATCTTCTTATACTGTATAAGTATTTATAGATAAAAAGGAAAAAATCTGGTTAAATTTTTTTTATTCTCGATCAAACCACAAAAGTTCTTGATCATCAACATCTCCATTATAATTAATCAAAATCTCTTCTCCAGCTTTAATGTCTTTGTAAGCATAAAAGTCAAATGTATGATTTTTAAAATTAATATCATAAGTTGCATTTGGCTCATAAGAATGGTTAAATAACATTCCATAGCCAAGAAGAATAGCAGTGTGATTTATCCCATATTCAAAGGCATAATCTGCAAGTAAAGTTTTCTCTATGTGTTTATGCTGATCATTGGGATATGAAATAACTGGAGCTTCATGTATAAGCTCACCTTTTTTTATATCACGTGTAGCAAAAACCCCTCTATTAAACTCTCCTTCACTTATCTCAGATGTTTTTATTTCAATCATGATGATCTCCTAGTCTTTTTAAAATTTTCTTTCTAACTATAACATTAAAATTGAAATTAGAGCCCTTTTTAATCTTTTTTATTAAGAAAAAAGACAGACTGGTATGTACAACTAATTCTTATATTAGGAATGTTTTAAAATTTTTATACGAGAGTAGCTATTTAGTGAAAACCACTTATGGTTCAGACCATTAAGAAATTCGTTCAATAAAAAAGGAACACCCGTTTCCAGGAAGTTCCCTTTTATCGAAAAAATGCTCTTAAAAATACGATTACTCAATAATCTTTCAATATAATTCATCAGAAATACTATCATGTATAAACACTATCACAAGTTCCACCCACTGGTTCATAATAACAGTGATTTTTAAATTGGCCTGCAAAAGGTTGATTGTACCACGTTGGAGGACATGGAGCATATGGATTAAAATACCAAAGTGCATACTTCCCTGGATGATCTCTCCAATAATCCAAAACCTGTCTTGCTAATCTTCTTTCATTCTCTCTAGCTGGTTGATAAAATAAATTCCCCTTTTGAACTGCCTCGAAAGAATAATTTCCTCCTTGCACTTGATAAATAACATCCTCAATTGATCTTAATCCAATAAAATCTAAGCAATCTGCTATCAAACGATTAACAATTACATTTCCAACATATAACATCCCTTGATTGCCTTCACCCTCGGCTTCTGCTCGCATCATCCTTGCAACTAAGTCAACGTCAGCATCTCGGTATTTTACTCTTGGCATTTTTTTCACCTCAGAATCATAGTATGAAAAAAATCCAACATTGATGTCATTATTTTCAAACGATATTGTTATTTACACAATAAAATAAGGATTGAAATCTTCAAAAATGGGAACTTGTTTGATTTCCTTGATTATTAATACATTCCATAAACAAACTTTTATTTTAAACTAATTTTCAATTTGTTTTTCATTTACATAATTTAAAAATTCTTGAGCTTTTATAAATTCCTCTTGTAAATCTACAGGAATCATATCAATTTCAGGAGCGCTTGACACTCCTACTTGTGCCATAGTTGATTCAAAAGTCATTAATGCTTGAATATATTGTTCATATTCTTCATTGGTTAGAACCTCTTTGCTTGATGGAAGTCCATTTAATGTGTCAAAAAATGGTTGAATTTCATACATTGCAACTTTAATTTCTTCCAATTTTTCTACAGGTAATTGTGAATAATCGATATTTCCGTTTTTGTCACCATATTCAAGTTTCGCATTTGTAAACACGTTTAATAAATCTTTAAATTGTTCAAATTGCTCTTTTTCTAACTCACCTTTTGCTTCATTTAATTTTGCATCAAACAATAGGTAGCTTTTCATAGTAACACCTGCTACATGTTTTTTCAGATTATCAAAAGACCCATATAAATCATCAGCTAGTAGAGACTGATAGGCTAGTGCACCAGTTGGAATCATTAAGCATGCAGCGACAACAACTAATACCAATCGTCTTTTTATTAGACGAGCCACTCTTCCTCCCATTTCTTCCTTCACTTTATTAATACCTAATTTACTTCTTTTATGAAGCTCATCTGGTATTTCAATTTTTTTCAACTCTTGTTTAAGGTGATTATCCATAATTACTAACCTCCTTTAAATTTTGACGAAGCTTCTCTAAAGCACGGTATAATATAGACTTTGCTGTTCCAAGAGGAATATCTAAAATCTCGGAAATTTCCTTTAAAGTACGGTCCGCATAATATTTTAGTAAAATGACACTTTTCTCCTCTTCTTGCAACGTCTCCATCACTTCAAGTAATGATAAAGATAATGCGATGTTTTCCTCTTCTCCCATAGCACATATTTCAACATCTGGATTTAAATGAACTACCTTTTTGTTTCGATTAATTAAATTCAATGCACAATTAATCGTAATTTTCATCAGCCATGTCTTGAAATATTGTGTTTTTTTTAATGTGGCGATGTTCTTAAATGACTGGTAAGCAACTTCTTGAACAATATCTAATGCATCTTCTCTATTTTTCACATAAATATAAGCCATTCGATAAATCTCTTCTTCATATTGCTGAAAAAGCGTTAAGTATGCTTAATCATTTCCTTTTTGTGCTTTTTTGACTAAACGCTCAAGCTTCATAAAAATCCCTCCTTTCGTTTTTGTTTTACAATTATTAGACAAACAACAAGGACATTTGGCTTAAGATTTTTTATTATTTTTATATATTCGGAAAAAGAAGATGGTTCATTGTAAAATATTTCTTGTTACCTTTTTTGAATTTCTCATTTTAAAAGTTCAATAAAATAAAGCGTTAATCCTTGTTGGACTAACGCCTTTCTTTTTTAACTCCTTTAAGGAAGGGGCATTGTAAAACTGTCGAATTTAATGTCAGGTCCTTTAAATGGTTTTATTTCCGTTATTTTTTCATTACCTTCAAGACCAACCTCTACACTACTTCCACCTTGTTGATATTTTATATACGGTGTAATTGTCAATACCTTTACATTCTCGTTAATTGGGTCGAATAATCGAGTTCCGGTATAATGCGCTTTATTATCAATTGTTTCGATTTGGCTTTTACCTGAATGAGACTTTAATTCGTTTCCTTTATCATCAATACTTTGAAATCTATATACCCATTAGAAAAATAATTTATTTGCTCTGAATTCGCACTAAATGCAATCTGTAATCCTCCAGGACCTACCTTTAAATCAAGTATAGAAAGTTCAATGCCTTCAACCTTTTGAGTATGATCAATGACAACCTTTTGAACGATTGATTTCATATGAACAGATGTTGAAAAATCCCATTGTTTATCGTCAGCGCTAGTAAAAGTTACACCTAGAATAAAGGAGTCAGGTAAATTATCAAAGGAGTCTATGTTTATAATTCCCGTTCGATAGGTAGGTGATATTTCCTTTTCATAATAGGTACTAGCATTGGAAAATCCTTTTCCGTTTATAGTAATATTAGGTTCAGATAAGTAGAATTCTTCAATAGGATTTTCTGACATAATTGAAAACCCAATCGTTAAACGAGTCTCATCGTAGAAAACTTCATCTAAAGTAATAGACGTACCTCCAAAACTCTTTGTTGTTCCAATTTCATTTGTTAAACCTTGCACCTGCACACGCTCTAAACCAACATCACCGGACTGACTAAATACCGTACCTATAATTGGAATTTTTGAAATAATATTAGCCATAACTGGAGAGATAGTTGCAGAACCAACTAGTAATACAAAGACTACTGCAACTGTACAAAAACTATATATTATTTTCTTTTGAATAGAATGTTTACTATTGCGCTCATTTGTTTGAACTGTCTTCAAAATAATGTCATCTAATTTTTCAATTGGAACTGGAATATTATTAATTTCTTCCTTAAATAATGGAATTTTGTCTGTCATCGAAATATACCCCCTTTAACTTTGATCTTAATACTTCCAATCCACGCCTTATATTCGTCTTCACTGTACCTTCAGGGCAATCGAGAAATGTAGCGATTTGCTTAACTGTATAATCTTGATAAAAGCGTAAAAACAAAACCGTTTTATACTTTTCCTCTATTTCGTCCATTGCTTGAAGAAGATCAATATTTTCATCAGTTTGTAATTGTTTGACATTTCCCATTTGTTCAAGGATTTCATTGCTAAACGACACAATTTTTTGTTTTTTCTTTAAGTTTGCTATAGCTGTGTTAATTAAAATTCTCATGATCCATGTTGAAAAATAGCTGTTTTGTTTTAATGTATGGATGGAATTTAAAGCTTTATAAAGGCTTTCTTGGAATACTTCAAGAGCATCTTCCTCATTTCGCATATACATATATGCCATTCTGTACATTTTTTCTTTCTCTTCATGGATTAATAGTTGAAATGCTTCGGAATCGCCTTTTTTGGCTCGCTTGACTAATTTTGATTTTATCGTCAATTATGTAACCTCCTTCTTCTTACTTATTAGAGAAATTGGAGCATGAAAACGATTCAACTTTATTGAAAAAAATAAATAAAATATAGAAGTCTGTTAGTTTTGTATCTAAATATAGAGTTTAACTACACGAAATTGCAACTTCAATTTAGTAATCCAACAAAAAAAGAGCATCAATCCTTTTTTGGATTAACCTCCTTGTATTTTCTATTGAAACCTATTCATTCTTTTCAAAAATATTTTTTCATTTTATACTAATAATTGGATTTAATTAGATTGAAACATTACATAATACATATTTCACCACTACCGAACTGATAAATATTTAACAAAATAAAAAGCGTTAATCAAATTTAGATCAACGCCTCTTAATATTATTAATTTTTCTCTTGTATTTCCAACTTTATTATTCATTAATAAATTAAGTTAGGAATCGGTTCATTTTTTGCTAACGCAATTAACGAATTTATATTTAGTTGCATCATTGCATCGCGGGTGTCAATTGAAGCACTACCTATATGTGGTGTTGCAACAAAATTATCTAGCTGGAGGAGACGATGGGTATTATTAATCGTCTCTTTTTCAAATACATCTGAACCCGCAGCCCAAATTAACTTTTCTTTAAGAGCAATATACAGATCATTTTCATTTACAATCCCACCGCGAGCAACATTTATTAACACTGCACTAGGTTTCATTAATTTAAGCTGTTCTAATGTAATAAGATTTCTTGTTTCATCAGTTAGTGGCGTTAGTATTATAATAAAGTCGGATTGGGTTAAAAGAGTATTTAATTCACAGTAAGTTGCACCGTATTTTTTTTCTGCTTCTTCATTCCGATTGCGATTATGATACAAAACTTTCATATCAAATCCTATCGACCGTTTTGCAACGGTTTCTCCAATCTTCCCCATTCCAATAATTCCTAATGTTTTTTTTGAAATATCTACTCCTGCACCTTGGTACGGTTCCCACCCTACCCAACGATTGTCCTTAATATATTTCATATTTTGAGGTATTTGACGAGCTGTACATAACATCAAAGTAAATGCCAAATCTGCTGTAGCATCATTCAATACATTAGGTGTATTTGTTCCTAAAATGTTGAGTTTCTTCATTGAATCAACATCTAGATTATTGTATCCTACACCAAAATTTGCAATTAATTTTAAATTATTTGCTTTTAATAATGTATCGTTAGAGAAGGAATCACCACCGACACACCATATTGCATCGACATCGCTTATCACTTCGTCTAAATAGTTTGATGGGGCTGGATTTGATACTTCATTCCATTGAATAATTTCAAAGTACGGCGCTAATTGTTGTACCATATGATCAGGCATTTTTCTTGTAATGAATATTTTTTTCATATTAATCACCCAATAGTAAGGTTTCTTTTAATTTTCTATTTATGTTATTAACAATTTTTTGAACTTCTAAATTCGTATTACTATTAATTAAATTAAATGGCTTCTTATGAAAGACTTGTTCATTGTTAAAAAATCGATAGGAAACCGCCTCTTTAAAAGTCGAAAAAAATGAATTATTTATAGCGTATAGCTGCATTGCTTCAGATATTAAATTTTGATAATATTTAACTTCTTCAAAATTTTGATTTTCTATCGCCTTCTTGAGATTAACAGAGATTTCTGGAAATACTACAGCCGTGCTATTAATACTTCCATTTGTCCCAATCATCATACTAGATGCAAAATGATCATCAAAGCCGGTTAAAATAACAAAGTTTGGATTTTTCGGTCTTATTTTTTGAATTAATTCTCTATATCTCCCTATATCACTAACTGTTTCTTTGATCCCTTTTAAATTATGATGTCTCTCAAGCAAATCAGAAATTACGTTTATCGGAATCTCTTGGGATGAAAGCATAGGAACATTATAGAGATAGGCATCTATTTTAATGGATTGAATAATTTCACTGAAGTAATCAATCATTTGTTCATTACTTAACAGCCAATAAAAGGGATTAACAATTAAAACTGCATCTGCCCCTAATTTTTCAGCTTCTACAGCTAAATCAATCGCTTCTTCAACAATGTTACTTCCAACATTCACCACACAATTAACTCTTTTATTAATGTATGGAATAACATTTTGTAAATAATATTTCTTTTGTTGATGAGTCATTGAAGTAAACTCACCACTACTTCCTAATAAAAGAAACCCATTTACAGCCTTTTCAATAAGAATATCTATTAGTTGACAATTCTTATTGATATCTACTTCACCATTCTCATCGAAAAAAGTAACAAGTGGAGGAATTATCCCGTGCAGCAAATTTTTCACCTCAAATTCTTTTATTATTGAAAGGCACCAACATAGTTTTTTAATGTTCCGATATGATTAGAGCTAATTTCAATTACATCACCTACAGCTAATGTGAAATCGTTATGGGGGACAATGCAAGTACCTGTTAGTAAAATAGTTCCGGGTACTATATCATTATCACGGACTAAAAATTCAACTAATTCATCTAATCTTCTTTTTAATTGCTTAATACTGGCAGAACCTTGGAATACTTCATCTTGATTTCTCCTAATCTTGCAATTAATCGAAAGATCACAAGGATTCTCAATACCTTCTGGCATAAGAATAGCAGGACCAATTGAACAAGACTTTTTCCATAATTTAGCCTGTGGTAAATATAATGGATTCTCGCCTTCAATGTCTCTACAACTCATATCATTCCCTAACTTATTACCAATAATTTCTTCACCTTTACCAATAACTAATCCAAGTTCAGGTTCTGGAATTTGCCAGTTAGAATCACTTCGGATAAATAATTCTTCATTTGGCCCCTGTGTGCGACGGACAGTAGATTTCAGAAAAATTTCAGGCTCTCAGCATCATATACTTTATCGTAAAATGTTAATGCATCTAGCTTCCCATTAGTAGCTTCGTAGTTTCGTGCCTCCTTGCTTTTTAAATAAGTTACTCCCGATGCCCACACCTCGTCAGCTTTTATCGGTATATCTAATGTATTTTCTTCGATTAATTGGGGTATAAGATTATTCTCTTTTATATAAATTTCTGCAGTTTTTGAGTTCTCTTTAAGAAAATAATAAAAATCTACATAGTTATCGAAAGGAATACTATACATTTCAGATAATGTAAATCCAATAGCGGATTTCACTACATTACTTTCATCTTTAAATCTAATAAATTTCATATAGTGTAAACCTCCTTTTTCGTTTTATCGGAACCACTCTAATGGTACGAGCACAATATCTGGGATTACTACCATCAATAATAATATTGCGATTTCAGCTACTAAAAATGGCCATATTCCTTTAACTATTTGCCACATACTAATTTTCGCTATGCCGACACCTATAAACAATACTGTTCCTACTGGTGGTGTAATTAAACCTATTGATAGGTTAATAACCATCATAATTCCAAAATAAACTGGGTCAATGCCTACACTAGTAGCGATAGGTAGTAACACCGGAGTAAATATTAAAACGGCTGGAGTCATATCCATTACTGCCCCTACGAAAAGTAATAGAATCATCATTAGTAGCATCAAAATCATAGGATCATTAGAAATACCTGTTAAAAGACTAACCAATTGATTTGGTATTTGAGCAACTGTGATTGCATATCCAGTTACTGTAGCTGCTGCAGCTAAAAATAAAACGACCCCAGTAGTTTTTACGGTTGAAAGAGCTACTTCAGGTAAATCTTTAATCTTAATTTCTCTATAAAAAAAACTAATAATTAAGGCATATACACTTGAAAAGACACCAGCTTCCGTAGGTGTAAATACGCCTCCTCTTAAACCGATAATAAGTAACACAGGCAATAATAAAGCTAAAAATGCTCTTTTGAATGCTACCCATTTTTCAATAGCTGAAGTCCTTTTGTTTTGGTTTACTGCTTCCTTATTAGTAAGTTTCCATAATATTACTAAAGTAATAGCAATAATAATACCTGGTGCTATCCCCGCCATAAATAATTGAGAAATAGAAACTCCACCAACTACCCCAAATAAAATTAACGGAATACTCGGAGGTAAAATAGTTCCTAAAATTCCCGTAGCTCCTAATAAACCTGTACCGCGATTTATATCATATCCATTATTTTTCATCATTGGTATTAATATCGCACCTAATGCTGCTGTATCAGCAACTGCTGATCCTGATAAACCAGCAAAAATTAAACCAGCAATGATTGTTACATAGCCTAATCCACCTTTTATATGCCCTACAAATGCCATTGCAAATTCTACAATTCTCTTAGAAACACCACCGACATTCATTATCTCCCCTGTTAATATGAAAAACGGAATTGCCATTAATGCATAGTTATTTGCCCCTTTTATGAAGTATTCACCTATAATTTGAACATCTAGAATACCCATAAATAACATCATGACAATTCCACTAACTAACATTGCAAATGCAATAGGAACACCAATAAAAAGCAGTATAAACAAAGCAATTAGAAAAATTAAAGCCATCATTTGATTTTATCCTCCTCTACTTCAGCTTTCTTAAACCATTGAGGAGTATAGATTCCTTTAAAGAAGTGATAACTTTGTACAATTGTGAGGATAACAATAGCTATAGCACAAACCACTCCTGCAACATAAAGTAAATTAATTGGTAAACCTGTAGCAGGACCCAAAATACCAGAATTCAACTTTATTAATAAAGTTAAACCATAGAAAAACATAATCATTGAAATACAAACAATTAAGTTAGAAAGAATATACAAAATCTTTTGTAACGGCCTAGGTACATTAAGCACTAAAATATCTACTATAATATGTTCTTTATCTCGGTATGCGAGAACTGCACCTAAAAATACAAGCCAAACAAAAAAGTAACGAGCCAATTCTTCAGACCAAACTATACCAGAATTAAATAAATACCGAAGTAGAGCATTCCCAAAAACTAGAGCGATTAAAAAAAATAACATAGCTCCTACAAGCGTTTTCAAAGCTAGATTTATATATTTTGAAATTCGTTCCATAGGTTCACCTCAAGTATAGGAATTCAGCATAGTTAAACTATGCTGAAAAGAATCATTTATATTTTTCTACAAGATCATAAAACTCTTTTCCCCAATCGGTATTATTAATAACTTTGTCGTGAATTGGTTGTACAGATTTTACTAAATCTTCTTTAAAAGATTCTGATGGTACTTGTATTTCAATGCCATGTTCCGTTAAAAATTGTTTAGTTTCATCGACTGAATTAATTAGCATTTCCCATTCATATGAAGCAGCATCTTTAGCAGCTTCACGAATAATTGTTTGTTGTTCCTCTGGTAAACTATCGATAAATTTTTTATTAATTAAGTAAACATTAGGACTAAACATATGATTTGTTTCTAAAACATGTGTTTGCACTTCATAGAAACCTGATTCTTTTAATGTGGCATATGGGTTTTCCTGCCCATCAATTACTTTTTGCTCTAGAGCTGTAAATGTTTCAGATAATCCCATCGGTTGAACGCTTACACCAATGGCATTCCCAAACTGAAGATAAGTATCCATATTAGGTAAACGCAAACGTAATCCTTTCAAATCTTCCATAGAATTAATTTCTCTATTTGATGAAATTACACGGAATCCGTTGGCAGTCACAGCTAATTTTTCAACTCCAAATTGAGAAAATGCATCTTCAAGGAATTTCCCTACATCTCCATCAAATGCAGCCTTGGCATGTTCAAAGTCTTCAAAAATAAATGGTAATTCCATTGCACCGATTTTAGGCTCAGCATTTTGCATCCCCATTCCAGAAACAGACATTTCAATTGTTCCGTTACGAACTCCATTTGTATATTGTTCTTCATCCCCTAATTGTGAAGATGGATAAATTTCTACTTGTATCTCACCATTTGTTTTTTCTTCTACTACTTTTTCGAACTTTTCAACTAGAGCAATGTGTTGAGGATGTGTTTCTGCGTAATAATGGGCTATTTTTATTACTTTTTCGCCTGATGCATTAGCAACACTATCAGATGATTCAGAAGATTCAGAACAACCAACGAGCAAAGAAGCGATAAGTGTAAATATTGCGGTAATTTTCAACATTTTCATTAAAAATTCTCCCCTCTAAATTAGCTATTTAAGTAGTTAAAAATAGACTTTGGCAATGGTATTCCGTTTTCCACTCGATCATCCGATTTAAATTGTTCTGGTTCACCAGGTAATAAAACTTTTGAGAACCCTGGAGCTGGCTGTAAATCATGAATTTCTTTATAAATTTGATCGACACTATCTAAAAAGTAATCCATTGATCCAAAGAATTTCGGGTCTAAAACGATAAAAGTAATCCCTAATTTTCTATGTTTCGTTAAGTCCCCATACATAGGCTCAATATGTGGCCCAAATGCAGCTCCAACAAGAATTCCTGATAAAATATCTACCATTAAACCAATGCCGTATCCTTTAGGGCCTCCAAATGGTAATAAAGCTTTTACTTTATCTGGATCATCTGTTGGATGACCATCAGCATCCACTCCCCAATTAAGAGGTATTTTATTACCGCGCTCTTTTTCAACTAAAATTTTCCCCATAGCAGCATTACTTGTAGCCATATCTAATATAATTGGTAGGTTGTTTCTTGCAGGAATACCAAATGCGATAGGATTAGTTCCTAAAAATGCATCCTTTGCACCAAATGGAGCAACATAACTATCCGCTTGTTGCATGGCAATTCCTATTTTACCTGAGTTTGTAGCAAGTTCCATGTAATATGAAAGTGCACCACAATGGCTACTATTATATGCAACTCCAACTCCTACTCCGGTTTTTGAAGCGCTTTCAATAGCTTCCTCAATAGTTTTCTTTGCAATTACGTGGCCAAAACCATGATCACCATTAACTTTAGTTACTGAAGAAGAAACCTTTTCTACAGTTATATTTGGGTCTGTTTTAATTCCTCCATGCTTAACTCTATTAACATAGTGTTCAGTTCTAATTGCTCCATGGGAATGAACACCACGTAAATCAGCATGAACCAAAACATCACTAACAATTCGAGCATGTTCTTCTGAAACATTTTGTTCAAGCAATTTGTTTTCAATTAACTTACGAAGTACCTCCTTTTTTACAATTACATCTTGGATTATTGATTGATTCATTTCATTTTCCTCCCTTTTTAATCTTTAGGCCAGTAACCTAACCTATGTGAAATATTTTTAGCAAGCTCTTTTACGCCTTTGATGTAACTTTCTGGATTTAAATTATATTTACTAATCGATAGCGATATACTTATTGCTGCCACCATATTGTGTTCTGCTCCGTAAACCGGTGCAGCCACACATGTTAATTCTTCACTTACTTCCCCTATCTCTTGGAAATACGAGTGTTGTTGTACAAATGCAATTTGATTTTTTAAGTCCTTTAAATTATCTACTGTATTTTCAGTTAACTTTACAAACTCATATCCTTCATATAAATTTTCTAACTCTTCTTCAGTTAAAGAACTAAGTAAAACTTTCCCCATTGCGGTTGTATGGGCAGGCAAAATCGATCCTGGGTTCGTTGATAACTGAATTGTATTTGAAGCCTTTACTTTTGATAAATAAATAATATTTGTTTCATGTAAAACGGATAATTGACATGTTTGAGATAATTCTTTTACTAAATTAGCAGCTAATAATTGGAATTCATTAACTAAATTCGTTTTTTGAACATATCTCGCGCCAAAGTATCCAATTCTATAACCTAGCTCGAAGGTATTATCATCGTTTTTCTTTAACAGTCCCACGTCCGATAAAGAGTGTAACAAAGAATAAACGGTACTCTTATTAAAGTTAGATAATTGTATTATTTGAGCTAAAGTTAATGGTTCTGGACTTTCTGCTAAAATTTCTAAAATACTATTAATCTTTTCGACTGCTGGTACACGATAATTTGAACTCATAAAATCACCTATCCACACTTGTTGTTCTCTATACAGAACTACATTCCCTAAGGAGAACTTAATCCAATATTAATAATTATCAAAATAAATGTCAATTGCATTTTTCAGAAAAAGCTATACATTAAGCAGCAAAAAAAGTTTTTTGTAAGTTATTTTGTTTTCACAATAATTTTTTTCAATGGTTTTTATAGAAAGTTTGCTAATTTATTCTATATAAAAATATCTTTATATTCAAAAAAATTAAAAAATTGAAAATATTGTATTGATAAAAAGAGTGGATTGGTTTAATTTAATGGGTATTCAGATTAACTGATTGGTAAATCAGGAGGTGGATTTTATTTAAAGATTTAATTTTTTAAAGATAAAATTCTTTGATGAGGAATAAAATTCAAGTGGAATTATTTTAGTCTTTTTTGATTTTACTAGCATATTTTAAAAATTATTAAGAGAGGATGAAATATAATGAATACTTCTTATCAATTGTTTATGCCTACAAAAGTAATATCTAAAATAGGTATTTCAGAAAAAATTGGGGAGATTTTACAAGCACATGGATATAAAACTATTTTACTAGTTACTGATAATGGAATCATTAACTCGGGGATATTAGAAAAAATATATAAATCATTAGATAACTTTAACATTGAATATAAGACATTTAGCGATGTCGAACCTAATCCTAAAAGTGCGACAATTACAAAAATATTAAACATATATGAGAATTACAAGATAGATGCTATTTTAGCGATAGGTGGAGGAAGTAGTATTGATACTGCCAAAGCTGTAGCGATCATGCTGAAGAACGAAGGAAATATTTTAGATTATGAAGGTGTAGAGAAAGTCCCTAATGAGGGAGTACCGCTAATTGCTATACCAACAACAGCAGGTACTGGGAGTGAAGTTACAGCCTCAACTATTATTACTGACGAGAACACATTATTTAAAGTAGCAATAATTAGTTCAAAAATATTTCCTAAACTAGCAATTTTAGATGCCCAATTAACATTAAATTGTCCAAGACATATTACTAGTTCAACAGGAATGGATGCACTTACCCATGCGATAGAGTCATATTTATCTAAGCAAAAAAATCCAGTAAGTAATGCTATTGCACTTAGAGCAATAAAATTAATAGAGGAAAACATTACTAGAGCATACTACTATGGATCTGATATAAATAGTCGAGCAAATATGTTAGAAGCATCAATGTTAGCCGGTTATGCTTTTTCTCAAACTAGATTAGGAAATGTCCATGCAATTTCTCAATCTTTTGGAGGATTATTCGATATTCCTCATGGTGTTGCTAACGCTACAATTTTACCATACATCATGGAATACAATTTACCAGCTGCTATAGATGAATATGTTGAAATTTCTAAAGCATTAAATATATATAATTCAAGTCTTACTGCAAAAGAAAACGCTACCAATGTTGTTAAAAAAATATTTGATATGAATAAGGAATTAGAAATTCCTATTTGTACTAAAGAGCTAGGGGTAAATTTAGACCATATAGATCAGATTATTAAGGATTCAATGAGAAGTGGTAATATTTTGGTTAACCCAAGATTAACAACAGATAAAGACATTGAATATTTGGTACGCATCTCCTATGAAGGGAAAAATTTATAATAAACAACCTAACTTTTATTTGTATGGTGGAGTAAAAAGAAAATTTATTGAAAAGGAGCAAAAATATGAACTTAATAAGTTATTCTTTCCAATCAAATTTATATCTTGGAATTTCAATTAAAGACGAAATTTATAGTGTTTCTAATCTTTTAAATACCATTGAAGGTTATAATAAGTTTGATATTGATGATTTTTTTGAAGATGTAGAAAATAATATAAATAAAATTAATAAATACATTGAAAACAAAGACATTTATAACTATTTAGTTAACAAAACTCAAATAGAAATTGAGCCTCCTACTACTTCAAACGCAAAGATTATTTGTGTTGGTTTAAATTATCGCAAACATGCAAATGAAACTGGAATGGACATACCAACAGAACCTCTACTATTTTCTAAGTTTAATAATACCTTTTTAGGCAATAATAAAATTTTTGAAATTCCTCAAGAAACTGAAAAACTTGATTATGAAGCTGAGTTAGCAATTATCATTGGAAAAAAAGCTAAAAAAGTTTCTACTGATGAAGCGTTAGACTATGTACTTGGCTATTGTAATAGCAATGATTTATCTGCTCGAGATCTTCAATTCAAATCATCTCAATGGCTAATCGGAAAATCAGGAGATGGGTATTTACCAATAGGCCCATATTTAGTAACAAAAGAGGAAATAAGTAATCCTAATAAATTAGATATCACTACCTCTGTAAATAATGAAATTCGTCAATCGTCTAATACGAACGATATGATTTTCAAATGTGAAGAAATTATAAGTTATATTTCAAAATTTTTAACTCTAATGCCTGGAGATGTTATTATTACTGGAACTCCAGAAGGCGTTGTACATGGGTTGAATCAAGATAAAGGCTACTTGAAAAAAGGCGATACTGTAGAAGTAACTATTGAGAAACTAGGTACTTTAACTACCACTTTTAGTTAACTGTCTTTTAATCAATTCCATTGCAACTGCTGCGATTATAGCTTGTTGTTGCAATGGAATTACTTTTTTCCACAAAATTTTATCAATTGATTTCCACTGCACTAAATACTATAAAACGTTATATTTTGAAAATAAATAAAAAATAGTAAATGCAGTCAATATTACTGCTAAAATAATTCCTAAGATAACACTCGTTATTATCCATTTCCAAGTATGGCCTTTAAATTCTTCTGATGTTCTGCTATCAACTTTTTTCATATGCAATAAAAGACTAACATTCACCCCTATTAATAAAAGAACGAGTAACCCACTAAAAAAAAGTAGCTCTAGTTCAATTATAAAATTTGAATGAAGATTAATGAAAAATTGAAAAATAAATAAACCACTTAAAAAGAAATTACATATCCAAACACTTTTTCTTTGTTTTTCCCATTCTTTCCCCATTTTATTCTTTTCATAGATGGCGATTTGTTCATAAATCGGAATAATGGATGTTGTCGAGTACCCTTTCACCAGACTTACAATTGCCTGAGTCAACATTAGAATACTAAGTATCAAGTATTGCGTTGAAATTGTTATTTGAATAAGATTTATAATAATATAGTAAAGTAGGAAAACAGTTATCATTATTACATTCGTTACTAATAATTGCTTCTTCCTCATTGTCTTTATATCAGTATGATTCATCTTCTTCCTCCCCAATTATTATAATTTAAAATCTATAATGTAAGTTAGTCTGCAAAAACTATATCTTTTTTATAGATCAACCCAACTACTATATAGAGTATTCCACTTATACAAGTAATCCAGAAAATAACTTTACCACCAACCGTTGCTGGATTAAAATACTTGCGGAAAATAATATTAATATACATCCTAGTAGTTCCCAATAAATTTTAGCGCTTTTTAACTTGCGATTTAACAAATAAAAACCAATTATTCCTACCATATATAAAACACTTATAATCATCATAGCGGGAAATAATGGCTGAAATTTAGCTGCATAAATAAAATAGTCCAGTTGGCTAATGTTTTGCCCATTCGTTATATCAATGTTAGAAAAATGAGTAAATGGTGTTGAATTTCCCCATTCTAATGAGTTGTCTACAATAGCACTTCCCTCATACCAAGCAAAAAATGTTGATATTATTAGAAAAAACATTCCAATGATAAATTGTAAAATATACTTAAACATTTTCCCCTCCCTATACTAGTACTTAATAAAACGCTAGGGATGGATTATTGTTCCAAAAATGGTACGACAAGATTCTTTCAAAATTTAAGTATGTAAATCGTTTCCTTATTTTCATAAAAAAAAATAGCTAATTATACACGAATAAAAAAGCATTAACCCCTCCCGGATCAATGCCTAATTAAAAGTTCGCATAGTCAATTTCATCAGTTAGCTAATTAATAGCCTTTCCATTTGTGTTCAATAGGATAATTTCATAAGAATCGATTTGAGATACAGAGTTCAGTTTATTAGAATGTAGTGTTTTCTTTACCTTATCTTCAATTTCCGTTACCAACTTATGTACATCTTCATCTGAACTATTTATTGCTGTATAAATCGTAATGGATTTTTTATATTCGACTCCTACATTTTTAACCATAACGTAATTTTTAAATTCTTCCATAAAAGTTTCCTTTAAATGGTCAAGTTCTTTTTGTATATTGTTAATATCTCCACTTACAATATCCCATCTCTCAAATTCAATACGATAGTCTTTTAAAGGAGTTGTCTTGATTACATTTTTTGTAATTGATTCCATATCTTTTTTAACAGAATTAAAATATTCTTCATCCCCTACAACTTGTAATACTAATTCATTATTTGAAGTCGTTTTTACCCCTACCCCATCGTATTTTTCATGAAGATTTTCAGTTATCCTTTCTAATGTAGATATACGGTGATCTTCTTTTGTAAGTAGCTGCTTATATTCTCCTTTACTTGTATCTGCTTCCAACAAGAAAAATGACGCGATTGCCATTATAAGTATTCCAATAAAGATAAATTTCTTTTTCAACATATAATCCCTCCTATAAAAAGGGTATGTCCATTACCTGAAGAAAAATACAATTTCCCAATATTGCAATTGGTTCTTAAACAAAAAAATCAAATCCATACAAAGGATCCGATTTTTTTAGTAAGGTTTAAACAATAATTAATTTTACTAATACTTAATCTTATTGAATTTTCCCTTTAACCTGCTTTAATGTCGCTACAATCAGAAAACTAACAATGACTAATAACAGCCATGAACTTACTTTTCCTAAATGAACAAGACTCCATGCATCCGTTTGGTTTGGATATTCCCAGGCTCCAAAGAATGTTGCGATATTTTCAGCTATCCAAATAAAAAATCCAATGAGCACGAAAGAAAGAGCGAGTGGCATACGATAACGAGTTCCATTCACCTCATATGATACCCATGACTTCCAAAAGACGACAATCACTAGTCCTGATAACCACCAACGTACATCAATCCAATAATGGTGTGTAAAAAAATTCAAGTATATTGCAGCTGCAAGAGAAACAACTACAAGAAATGGTGGCCATTTAATTAGTTCCACCTTTAATCTTCTCCACGCCTGACAAAGATAACTCGCTACACTTGCGTACATAAATCCACTATAAAGAGGCACTCCAAAAATTTTAAAGTAACCCTCTTCAGGATAAGACCATGAACCCATATTCACCTTGAAAAGCTCAAGAGCAAGCCCAATAATGTGAAACAATGTAATAACCTTTAGCTCATCCCTTGTTTCAAGGCCAGAGCACAACATCCACCACTGCATTAAAAGGCAAATGATGAGCAACCAGTCATACCGTGGTAGAAAGGGAAGTGGTATGATTTGTGTTAAAGCTAAAGATGCAAAAATTACGACAGGAAACAAGCAAGATAGTGCCTGCTCCCATCCAAAATAAACAAGTTGTTTTAATCGTCCCGCGCTTTTGGTCTCCATTTTAATATGGTCTAAATTCATGTAACTCCCCTTCCTTCCCCATCCGTTCTTAATTACCTCAATCTTCATCACTACGGTATTCTAAAATATCACCTGGTTGACATTCTAAAGCTATACAAATTGCTTCTAAAGTAGATAATCGAATTGCCTTTGCCTTTCCGTTTTTTAAGATTGAAAGGTTTGCCATCGTTATTCCTACCCTTTCTGAAAGTTCTGTTACGCTCATTTTCCTTTTCGCTAGCATCACATCAATATTTATAATAATTGCCATAGTTTCCACCTCAGACCGTTAAATCATTTTCTGACTTTATATCAATTGCTTCTTTTAAAAGTTTTTGAAGGACAGCAGCAAAAACTGCAATAACCATTGAAGCAAAAAGAACAACTAATCCGACAAAAATAACACCTGGAGCGTCGTCTATTTCAGCAAATAGATAGAAGAGTGGCAACACTAACACGTGCAATACACTAATTGTAATTGCACAATATTTAATTTTTTTTAATGCGATTACTGAAATATCTGAGAAAGCTTTACTTTTGTCTATATAACTTAAAAGTTTAACCGCTTGATACAGTGCAAAGTAAAATGGAATTGCTGAAGCATAAAAAATGATGGAAACAAGATGTTTTATATAAACAAACTCTGGTAATAATTTTGCTGCAACATTCCCTAACTCAGGTACTAAAAAAATGCATAAAGCAAGAACTGGAATTCCAATAAATATGACAGCTATCTTTAAAAAGAGTGTCGTTACTTGATTCATAAAAAGCACCTCATTTAATTATTTTCAAATTGATTTTAAAATAAAATTTATCGTTTTACAATAAAAATATTCCGTTTTTAATTACATTATTATTGTTACAGAATTATCTTCTTGGTTTACTGCAAATAAAAAAGCACTCCTTTTCAAAGGGAATGCTCTAAAATCAATAATTATTTAAATGACTTATTTCGATCAAATTTTAAGGCTGGGACAAAACTAAAAACATCATTTTTCTCATCAAGTAAAACGATGTTTTTTGACATTAATAAAATTGATTTCCGTTCCGGGGACGCCCATCCAGGGCTGGCCCTGCGCCTCCTCGTCGCTACGCTCCTGTGGGGTCTCGAGTCTCGGGCTGTTCCAGCAGGAGTCGCCCCTTCACTCTAATCAATTTTCAAAAA
>JAEXYZ010000074.1 GCA_023405135.1 Bacillota bacterium
CTTCCTTAAATGTTTTCGCTTTAACAGATTGAAGGATCATAGCTTGATTTGCCTCTTTAGAAAAACGTTGATAACGCTCGATAAATGGAGCTTTTTCGGAAAAACGCTTTCCGCAAGTACAACGATAGCGACGACCTTTATACATCAATATCGTTAAACGTCCCCACATTGGAAGATGTCCAATCTTACGCATTCGATAATCATGAATTTTCGTTGTGTTTTTACCACATTCGGGACAAATATGTTCCTTTATAGGCATTGAAATATACAGCAAAATGCGATTCTCTTGTTCGATAATTTCCTCAATCTTTACTCCTTTAAATCCTGGTAAATCCATGTTAAAATTCATAAAGCACAACTCCCCTTTACTAACTTGTTTCTCAACAATTCAAGTATAGTAAAATAGGTGATGTTGTGCATTTTTATTTTAGAAATTGTTTAAAAACCCCAACATTTATTATAGAACCAAATTTTTAAAAGTACTTCCCATTAAATTTCCAACTAATGAAAAAAGACCAATTACCGAATACGGCAATTGATCTTTACAGTTTCATTAGTTAGCTTTTTTAGCTAGACGTGATTTTTTACGAGCAGCTGCATTTTTATGGATAAGACCTTTAGTAGCTGCTTTATCAAGAGCTTTGTTAGCTGCTACTACTAATTCTTGTGCGTTTTCTGCACCAGTAGCTAAAGCTTGTTCAGCTTTTTTCACAGTAGTACGCATTGCAGATTTAGCTTGAGAGTTAGCTTCGTTAGCTTTTTCAGCAACTTTTACACGTTTAATTGCAGATTTAATGTTTGGCATATCTTTCACCTCCTAAATAAGGTACGAGATGAGTTATCTTCTCACTATTTCATTTGTCAATACAACAAAAATCATTTTACCAAACGACGAGTATAATTGCAATACATAAATGCAAAGAATATTTACTTGACAGATTGTCAAACATAATAAAGAGGTGATTATTAATGATAGAAGTGAATTGGAGTAGAACCGATTTAATTGATGAATCGCAGGAAGTTGTTGAGCACCAGTCCAGGCAGCAAAAGGAAGCACTGCAAGATACGAGTGGTGTCTCCATTAATGAGTTTAATGAGAATAGGGTCAAGATTACAAAAGTATTAGTTGATAAAAATGGGCAGGAGCAGATTGGAAAAAAAGAAGGGACTTATATTACATTATCTGTTCCAACATTAACAATTGATGACAATAATGGTTTTGAACAACTTGAAAAATCATTTACGAAATATTTGGATGATATCCATAAAGATATAAAAATCGATAAAGATAGCAAAGTTCTTGTAATCGGATTAGGAAATAAAACAATTACTCCGGATGCAATTGGTCCGTTTGCAATCGATTCTATGCAAAATGAACAATCAGAAAATCCAAGTGACCATTTTATTATGTATGCACCAGGCGTTACTGGTCAAACTGGATTCGAAACGAGTGACTTTATTCATGCTTTAACGGAGAAAATTAAGCCATCACTTGTCTTAGTAATTGATGCTTTAGCAACTAGAGGAAGCTCTAGGCTTTGTAAAACAATTCAGATTACTAATACGGGGATACATCCGGGGTCTGGTGTTGGTAATCAACGAACTGAAGTATCGAAAGAAGTACTAGGTGTTCCTGTTACCGCTATTGGTGTGCCGACTGTTGTCGATGCAACGGTAATCATTGCGGACGCTATCGACAACGTTTTTCGTTCTATTGCAGCAAAAATAGAAGAAAAGGGTAAACCATCAGGTAAACTATCAGTTACTTCCTGGACACCAGAGGCAAATTCAAGAGTAGATTTAAATTTAATAAAACCTATCTTTGGAGAATGGTCTACTTGGTCAACGGACGATCGACTTAAATTATTTGAAGAAGTATTTGCAAGTCACCCTGAAAGATTAATTGTTACACCAAAGGAAGTAGATGTTTGGATTACAAAATATTCAATTCTCATAAGCAAATGCTTGTTTAATTGGATGAATCACAAAGTTCACTAGTTCTAAAATTACTCCTCTCTCCATAATGTAGTGGAAGGAGAGGATGTCATGTTAAAAAAACTAAAAGTTCTATCAGTTTTTCTATTTTTCTTTTTCATGTTACCAATTATTACTGGACTATTGCCTTTTCCAAACAATAAAAAATATGAGCCCCCTCAATCAGAAGAAAAGCAAATGGTCTATGCATCAACAGAAATTACAGAATCGGAAACAGAACCGCAAGCAACAGATGTTTCACCAGCAATGGATCCTTTTAATGTATTGTTTGTTTTTACCCATTCTCATGAAACCTATAAACCTTATGCTGAAAGTGAAAGTGGTACTGTCGCAGTTTATGATGACCAAGCTAATTTATTTACAATGTCTAAAGTGATGGAAGATTATTTTCGGTTAAATGATTTGACCGCAAAAACCCTCGATGTTGATGTAATGTCGGTTATGCAGAAAAAAGGAGTTACCATGTCAGCTGCCTATGATACTGTAAGACCATATATTAGTGAGGAATTGAAGAAAAATAGCTATGACCTCATTTTAGATATTCATCGTGATGCAACCCGTGCTGATAAAAGTACGATTACACATAATAAAGTTAAGTATGCGAAAATAGCCTTTGTTATTGGAGCAGAAAATCCAAATTATAAATCTAATCTTTCCTATGCCAATGTGTTAAACCAAACAATTAATAAAATTGTTCCAAATATATCAAGAGGAATAATTGAAAAGAAGGGTGCAGGAGTAGATGGTGTCTATAACCAAGATTTATCAAAACAATTACTGTTAATTGAAATTGGTGGAATAGATAATACAGAAGATGAAGTGTATCGTACGGTTGCAGTTTTAGCACAAGCAATATCAAAAGCGCTTGTGAAGGAACAGGTTGCAAAAAATGATAATGGAGATCAAACGGCTTCTGATAATACTTCGAATTCTTGAACTTTCGTGTTTTTTCACTCCAACATTGCTAAAGTTAATGTCTGACTGCTATAATTCAAATTAGTTTAGCCTTTTTTTGAATGGTTTTAACAGCATGAGTTAGTGAGGAGTAAATGAAACGAATCAGCGATGCTGACATTATACTAATGAAGGTTAAAGCCTCCAGCGTATGCCTTTAACTGTTATGACCTAAAGGCATAAAATTCTACATTCGTTGTAGAATACGCGGAGGCGTATTTGATTAGGAGTGGACACGACATGAATCGAGAAGAACGTTTAAAACGACAACAAAACATACGGAATTTTTCTATCATCGCACATATCGACCATGGGAAATCTACTTTAGCTGACCGAATTTTAGAGAAAACAAAAGCATTAACAGCTCGAGAAATGAAGGCACAGCTATTAGATTCAATGGATTTAGAACGTGAACGTGGTATTACAATTAAGCTGAATGCCGTACAGCTAAAATATCTAGCTCAAGATGGTGAAACATATACATTTCATCTAATTGATACACCAGGACACGTCGACTTTACATATGAAGTGTCAAGAAGTTTAGCTGCTTGTGAGGGAGCTGTATTAGTTGTTGATGCAGCACAAGGTATTGAAGCTCAAACTTTAGCAAATGTATATTTAGCCCTTGATAATGACCTTGAGATTTTACCTGTTATTAACAAAATTGATTTACCTGCAGCAGATCCTGAACGTGTACGAGGTGAAGTTGAAGACGTAATCGGTTTAGATGCATCTGAAGCAGTTCTTGCTTCTGCAAAAGTAGGTATTGGGATTGACGAGCTTCTAGAGCAAATCGTGGAAAAGATTCCTGCGCCAACAGGAGATCCAGACGCACCACTTCAAGCCCTTATTTTTGACTCCCTTTATGATGCTTATAAAGGAGTCGTTACATCGATTCGTATTGTTAATGGTACTGTTAAACCAGGTGATAAAATTCGGATGATGGCAACAGGTGCAGAATTTGAAGTTGTTGAGGTTGGTGTACATACTCCAAAAATTACTCCGGTAGCTGAGTTAACTGTTGGAGATGTTGGATATTTAACTGCTTCGATTAAATCTGTTGGAGATACACGAGTAGGGGATACAATAACTTCTGTTACAAATCCTGCTAGTGAACCACTACCGGGTTATCGTAAATTAAATCCAATGGTTTATTGTGGTCTTTATCCAATTGATACTGCGAAATACAATGATTTACGGGAAGCGCTTGAAAAATTAGAATTAAACGACTCGGCCCTGCAATTTGAGCCTGAAACATCTCAAGCACTTGGTTTTGGTTTCCGTTGTGGTTTCTTAGGATTACTACATATGGAAATTGTTCAAGAGCGACTTGAGCGTGAGTTTAATATTGATTTAATTACAACTGCTCCATCGGTAATTTATGATGTAGCATTAACAGATGGTACGTCCTTAAGAGTAGACAACCCTTCAATGATGCCAGATCCGCAAAAAATTGATCATATTGAAGAGCCTTATGTGAAGGCAACGATTATGGTTCCAAATGATTATGTTGGAGCAGTTATGGAATTGTGCCAAATGAAGCGGGGAACTTTTATTGGAATGGATTATATTGATACAACTCGCGTTAGCATTCAATATGAGATTCCACTATCAGAAATCGTTTATGATTTCTTTGATTATTTAAAATCAAATACAAAAGGTTATGCTTCATTTGACTATGAGTTAATCGGTTATAAACCATCGAAGCTAGTTAAAATGGATATTCTACTAAATGGGGAACAAGTCGATGCTCTAAGCTTTATCGTTCACCGTGACTTTGCTTATGAACGTGGTAAAGTAATTGTTGAAAAATTAAAAGAGCTAATCCCTCGTCAACAATTTGAAGTTCCTGTACAAGCAGCGGTTGGTCAAAAAATTATCGCGCGCTCAACGATTAAAGCAATGCGTAAAAACGTACTTGCAAAATGTTACGGCGGGGATATTTCACGTAAACGTAAACTTCTTGATAAACAAAAAGAAGGTAAAAAACGTATGAAGCAAGTAGGTTCAGTAGAAGTACCTCAGGAAGCATTCATGGCTGTCTTGAAGATGGATGATAGTAATAAAAAGTGATGTAACTAGGTTTTATCGAGTTTCTAGCTCGTTAAAATATATCTAAATGGTGGAGTTTGCCACCGATATGCCACCGCTTTTATAATTGTGCCAGCAACTATAAATCTTCTGCGATGGAGTCAAATATATCGGCAGCATCTCTTGCCATCTTTTGTGTTAAATGGACGTAGCGATCTTCTGTAATGGAAGCTCGGCTATGTCCTAATCTTTTTTGGACTGTTTTGATTGGGGTTCTATTTTCAATCAACATTGTTGCGTGAGTATGTCTTAAAGAATGGTAATTAAAATCAATACCCAATTTCCCTCTAATTAATTCTCTTGTCTGATATTTAATAACACTAGGAGTATAATGCTCTCCATTTTCTTTTTTACATACAAAATCATGTTCTGGATCCTGTTGATAAAATTCACCATATTTCAAACGATTTTCTTTTTGTTTCATTTTTGCTTTCTTTAAAATATTCATAAGAGTTTTTCCAACTGGTATTGTTCGATAACTCGCTTTTGATTTAGGAGTACTTACAACCCACTTATCACGACCTTTACCGTTTTCTTCTTCGATTCTAACCTTTGATAACTGTTGTTCAATTTCGATTGTCATTTCGTCAAAATCTATATGTTTCCACTCTAAACCACATAATTCTCCAACCCTTAACCCTGTGTGAAATCCAATATGAAAAGGAAGATAAAAAGGATGATTTTCTGTAAGATGTTCATTCAATAATCTCAAGTTTTCTTTTGACTGTATTTTTAAATCATCTCTAGTTGGTTTTCTATTAGTATCTTTCATTAGTTCAACATATTGCATCGGACTCTCATTTATATATTTATACGGATATACCGCTTGTTTTAATGACTTACTTAAAATCCCTCTAATAATGCTTAAAGTTTGTCTCGCCAAACCTTCACGTAGAGAGGTAGTGTCTGGTTCGTATTTAGTTGCGGGTCATATTGATTTAAACGACTATAGCGGTTTTATTTATCAGGTAGTTGATGGTGTCGTTACAGCACAGGTTACGTTGCCATTTTATGTGTAACCTTCTCATTTATTTGAGAGGGTTATTATTATTGCAACAACATCCAGAAACGCACTGTGCCGAGCAGTGCTATTTTTTATTGATTTAAGGAGCGTGTATATATGGAATTACAACCTTTATTAGCTATCGTACCTCGTACAATTCAAATTATGATTATCGTCTATTTTACTTTTAAAACAATGGATTTTACCACTGGACTTTTGAAAACCTGGAAAGGCGTATCTCAATACAAATCAAAAATTATGCGTGACGGTCTAATTAGATGGATTGCTGAATTAGTTGGAATAACATTCGTTATCGTACTTGACTTAATGTTTGGCTTGGATTTTTACTTAACAGGATTCACTTTAGCACTTTTCTTATATAAAGAAGGTGGTTCAATTGCAGAGAATTTAAAATCATTAGGTGTAGACATGCCAGGTGTTGTTGGTGAGACATTAGAAAATTTCAATGGTAAAGAAGGTGATTCTAAATGAAGGCGAAAGAAATTGAAATACATCCAGGACATTGAGCAAATACAGGAAGCGGAGCCAATGGAATTATTAATGAAGTGACAGAAGCTAGAAAAGTAGCTAAGAGTGTTTATGAAATATTAAAAGCATCCAATGTGCCAACAACTTACATCGAGGACAATTTTTCCACTAATCAGTCACAAAGCATTAATTATCTTGTCAAAGAGCATAACAAAGATCGTGATGGATTAATTGTATCAATTCATTTTAACTCATCCAGTGGTACATCCAACAAAGGAAAAGGTACAGAAGTTCTATATTATTCTGAAAAAGAACTAGCTGCAAAAATTGCAAAAGCCATAAGTGAGGTTAGTGGTCTAATTAATCGTGGTGCAATTAAACGTACTGATTTAGGTGTACTAGCGAAAACATATGAGCCTTCAATATTAATCGAAATTTGCTTTGTTAATAGTTCAGTAGATGTTGCTATTTATCGTAGGGATTTCGATAAAATTTGCTATGCAATTGCAGAATGCTTAGCGGAATCCGTTGGTAAGTCTGAAATCCAGAACAAGTTATTCAATCCAATGAAGGTACAACTACATTTGCTCCAGAATCTTCCGAAGGTGAGTTCCAAACTTTTGGGTTGTCTTTCGCTAGAGGAACAATCAGTTGTATGGTCATGGGTAACGATGTTTTCTGTCCATGGACAATTCAAATTGGTGGCGATGTTTTTAGTTATAGTAATGTAGTTGTAACTCTTTACAGAGATGAAGGTTTTTTAAATGGTGGTTATGAAGTTTATAGTACATTTAAGTTTGACCACAAAGTATCTAGTGGTAGTAGTTATCTTAGAAATGAAGCACAATGGAGACTGCCAAAAGGTCATTACAAAGCGTACCTTGGAGGAACCTTTACAACTTTAAAAAATGGTGTATATAATGCAGTTGCGAGTAATCCAGCTGTTTTTGAAATCAAATAACATCAAGGGGCTTAAAATATGGATTGGATAATAGAGTGTGATGTTGATTTGTCTACTGCTAGTTCTGAAGAAGATACGGGATTTATGATTGAAAGAATACGAGATGTAGAAAAAATTAAAAAACGCTTTTCTATTTTGACAGATTTCTATGTTTCATTTTCTGCAAGGTTTCCAGACTCAATTACTTCAATTTATTTAAAAGAATCAAATATCTCAAATGAATTATTAGAAACTGTAGTAGCACATTTTGAAGACACTAAAATAATAAAAGAAAAAGATAAACCTGTTGAAATTATGTTAGCACACCCTAAAATTGATTCAATTAATCATATTAAAAATAATCCAGGAAATCAAATTGTAAAAAACTTATTTAATCTTAATAGTTTAGCTGATTCCTCAGATGAGTGGTTGCCCAAAAAAACTTATAAAATAGAGCCTCAAAAGATTCAACGATACGATGATAAAGAGTTCGATAATGTATTACCATATTTAACTCCACCGAAAAATCAGCCATTTTTGCTTTTATCTATAAGTGGTTGGTTTTTGGATGATTCATTAAAAAATGCTTTAGCTATTAGATATTTTGTTCATAAATTTAAAGAAGTATATTTATGGGTAGATACTAATAAAAGAGTTACACATATTCAACTTGTTATAAGGTAATATTAATAAATATAGAGTTTTAGACTTGCTACTCTTTTAAAAGACCGCCTATCCAATTTGGAGGGCGGTCTTTTTAGTTTATTTATCATAAGGTCTGTATTTAGATTGCAACTCCTTAGATTCCTCTTTACGCCGTTCAACTTCTTCTCGTAAAAATAGCTTATCACGACTTAATTCCTTAATTGGAATCAACTTTCCTCGTTTTACTAGTGAATTTAATGATTGTCTAGTAATACCCAAAATGTCTAATGCTTCAGATGAGGTTAATACTTCACTTTGTACTAAAGTAATGAATTCCTCTTTTGTATCAACTTTATATGTTGCCATGAATCATCCATTCCTTTTCTTAATAATTAATAAAACGATATTCAATGTTACTAATAATAAGCAAATTGTGTAAATGGCAATTATTGAGTAATCAAAGAATTTTGGTTCACTCCAATTTACAACTTCAATCAAAATGTACAATGCAAACGCAAATGAAATAGCATAACTTATATTTTTCATAATATGATGGATATGATAAGATTTAAGGGAAGGAGGCATTAACCTCCTTCTTGGTTTTACTTGCGACGATTCTTCTTGGCGGGAGAGCGTCGCTTTTCTTTTTTCTTACCTTGTCGCATATCGTAGATGTTCTTAGCTGAACCTGTCAGTAAGTTAATTACTGTTGCTACTGCGACTAGATAAGCTAAAACCTTATCATAATCCACTTTGTTCACCTCCTTTCTATACTTTTATAATACACTACCTACTCACTTAGGTCAATAGATATTCTCTAATTTTTCGAGTTAATAGTAAGAACTGGGCATAAATTGCCTGTTTTTTCTTGTGGAAAAACACGAACTATTGTTCTATAATCAATTCATAACATCAGAACATTTGTTCGTTTGGAGGGGTAAAAATGAAAGGGCAGTTGTTAAAAGTACTTGAGCGCAATCAGTTAGTAGACATGATGTACATCGATAAAAATAATAAAATCTCTAAACGACGTGTCAAAGTAACAAAAGTCGATAACGATACATTTAAAGCGTATTGCTTTGTTAAACATGCAGCACGTACTTTTACTATTGATAATGTGCTTGCATTATTACCTGTGATAAGAAAAGAGCGTGTTGTTATATGAGCCCTATGTTTAATTTTGACAATGTTGAGTTAGTACACAAACAAATTATATTAGACTTAACAATAAGAACACTCGAACGTGATCGTAAACATTTAGCTGACTTAAAAATAAACAGAGCATTAGAATTGTGGATGGAACAAAAAGTTAAGGAACTGCAAAACGATTTAAGAAGTGTGAAAGCGCAACTTGGTAAAAACGGAGTTAAAATTCAATCTGAAAATCGTGTAGATAAATTGATTACAGAATACGTTATTATCGAACGTGGTCAAAATTTCGAGCGTAGATACATGAATATCGCATTAAGAAATTGGGTAGATGAAGAAGTGAAGAGACTCCTTGGGTTAGAATATCGAACAACAGATGATGCAAATTGGGCAAATAAAAAAGCCACTCAATGAGTGACTTAACTATATTATTCTGGTTCAGCTGATAATCTAATTGCATCTGCTTCAACACTACCTTTATATGAGTATGTAATATCATTTAATGAATAAATGTCTTCGTGATCTAGCATATCAGCTTTTCCAGTTATTCCGAGATTTTCAAAAATCATAAGTTGTTGAGTTACACTCAAAGAACTGTCCATGCTTTTTAAAAGTGCTTGAAATGCAATTCGAACTTCTTTGTTATAAACCAAAAAAGAACTTGAGGCAACGATAACACTAGCATTTTTAACTTTATTATCCTTGTCAACATCGACAAGAACATCAATACCATCAACTAAATTAATACTAAATCTACCTGTCTCTATTACTTTTTTCTTTTTAACATCGATAAAGGAATTACCCTTTGTCTCATCAATAATCTCTTTAAAAGTTTTTTCAAATTCATCAATTGTAAAGTGGAACGTTTCCTCTTTTCCACCACAAGAAGAAATTCCGATACTTAAACTAATAAGAATAATAACAGCCATTAAACAACCTTGAGCCACTTTCTTTTTCTCCATATGTAATATCATCTCCTTGCTAGTAACTGTAATGGAAATTAAATGTAAATTCTATATGAAAAAACAGACAACCGAAAATAGTTGTCTGTTTTTCTTATTTAAAATAGAAGAAACACCACCCACTTGCCACCGTTATTAATTAAATAAGGTGGATATAAAAAATATATAACTGAATTTTATATGTGTAACAAACGTAATAATATCAACGTTTCACAGATATAATATGATATATCTCGATACCTCCTGATTTGGCTATGCTATAAGAAGCATTCATGGCTGTGTTGAAGATGGATGATAGTAATAAAAAATAGCATTTTTCTTTTAACTTAATTTGAGTAAGAGATAGCAAGGGGACGACTCACATCTGTGTGAGACGTCCTTTTTTGTTTTTATTTGCAACATATTATTATATATAGGAAAACAATTCGTAAAAATTGTTTAAATATTCCCCTTCTATTTCCTATAGTAAAATATATCTAATAAAACCTACTAAATTACTAAGGATTGTTAAATTATGGTTTTATATGCTTCATAAAATTACAGCCGAGGAGATGCAAAATGATGAGTAGGAACATTGAAGTTAATATTCCAGAATGGTTTAGGCAAGATGAATTATCTGTACTTAACGTAATGGTAGACAGTCAAAATGAAACGATTGGTACTTTGTTTGCAAGTGATAATTTTGATCAAAACAGACCTTATAATCCTGTAGTAAGAGTTTATTCCCTGCGTTTAAACAATGGTCAATATGAGCTAGAAAGTGAAATTAGCGCATTTTCTTTTAAGACAAAGGCACAAGCAATTACTTTTTCAGAAAAAGTGCTAACTTACTCAGCGACAGATTTATTATTAAATATACATAGAAACCAAGTTCGAGTTGCAATATAATTTTATTGCGATTAGTATAATTATTTTCCTTATATGTGAAAATTTAATGACTATCCGGAATTTCTGGATAGTCTTTTTTGTTGGTATGGCAAAAATTAATGTTAAAAAACCTTTTTTGTGCGGTAAAATTGAATTTTTAATTTGAAAGGGTACAATAGAGGGAAATTCATATTTTTAAAAGGAAGAAGGGATTAAACATGGCGCGAGGTGTCTACATACATATTCCTTTCTGTCATCAAATTTGTAACTATTGCGATTTTAATAAAGTGTTTTTTAAAAATCAGCCAGTAGATGAATATATAGAAGCAATCGGAAAAGAAATTGAATTGGCAGTCCGACAAATGCCAGAACAATTTAATGAAATTGAAACTGTTTATCTTGGTGGAGGGACGCCAACAGCATTATCTGCAAGTCAAATAACAAGACTATTACAGCTAATCAATACACATTTACCGACGAAGCAGCTAATTGAATATAGTTCTGAAGCAAATCCAGATGAATTAACAGAAGATAAATTACAGGCTTTACTAAGTGGTGGCGTGAATCGATTAAGTATGGGGGTTCAATCTTTTAATCAAGGGTTATTAAAAAAATTAGGTAGAACCCATTCTAATGATCATGTTTATGAAACAATTCATAAAGCAAAACAGGTTGGCTTTCATAATATAAGTATTGATTTAATGTACGGTTTACCTGGTCAAACAATGGAACAATGGGAAGATACTTTAGAGAAGGCATTACAATTAAATCTTCCACATTATTCTGCTTATTCGTTAATTGTCGAACCAAAGACTATTTTTTATATACAATATGCCAAAGGAAAGTTAAGCCTACCGACAGAAGATTCTGAGGCTGATATGTATGATTTATTAATGCGAAAAATGGAAGAAAAGGGAATTGCTCAATATGAAATTAGTAATTTTGCGTTAGATGGCCATATTTCAACACATAATAAAATTTATTGGGATAATGATGAATATGCAGGTTTTGGAGCAGGCGCTCATGGATATTTAAACGGCATTCGCTATTCGAATCATGGACCAATAAAAAAATATTTAGAATCAATTGCAGAACAAAAAAGACCATTACTCCATTCACATGAAGTTACACAGGCTGAAAAAATGGAAGAGCAGATGTTTTTAGGTTTGCGTAAAAATGAAGGAGTTTCTTTTGAGGAATTTCAGAATAAATTTTCTAAGCCTATGAAAAGTATTTTTGGAGACGTCATTCGACAACTCGTAAATGATGGCTTGCTTATGGAGGATATAGTAGGGGTTAGATTAACTAGAAAAGGTCGCTTTGTTGGTAATGAAGTGTTTCAACATTTTTTATTATAGAATGTGCGATTCCGTTGACATCATATAAGAGATTTGATAATTTAAATATAGCATTAGCACTCTGAACAAGAGAGTGCTAACAGAGGTGATGACAATGTTAACAAATCGACAGTTGCAAATTTTGCAAGTTATTGTTGATGATTTTGTTTTTTCAGCTCAGCCAGTTGGGTCACGCCAAATATCAAAAAAAGAATGGATCACATATAGTCCTGCAACAATCCGAAATGAAATGGCCGATTTAGAGGAACTAGGTTTTTTAGAAAAAACACATACCTCATCTGGTCGTGTCCCATCGGAAAAAGGTTATCGTTTTTATGTTGACCATTTGTTACAACCAAGATCGATGTCTGTTCAAGAGATTTGTTTAATTAGTTCTTTATTTCAAAATCAAATTGTAGAAATGGAACAAGTAATTCGTGAATCTGCTAATATTTTGTCAGATTTAACATCTTATACAACAATATTACTTGGACCAAATGTTGGGAAACATCGGGTAAAAAGATTTCAAATCGTGCCATTAACTGACCAAACTGCTGTTGCAATCATTGTTACAGATAATGGACATGTGGAAAATCGTACCATTACATTACCTAAAGGGTTCGTACCGTCAGATATTGAAAAAACGGTTAATATTTTAAATGAACGTTTAGTAGGTGTTCCATTATTAGAGCTACAAAGAAGATTAGAATTAGAAACTTTTGAAGTATTAAGGCAGCATATCAATACGGCGGATTCCATAATCCAATCATTAAAAAATGTTGCAACCGTTCAAAATGAAGGTAAAATTTACTTCGGCGGGAAAACGAATATGTTAAATCAACCCGAGTTTCACGATTTAAATAAAGTTCGTGCACTGATGGAGCTAATGGATAAGGAAAGCCAAGTGATTTCTTTGTTCCACCCTAGTGATACGGGAATCCATATTCGAATTGGGTCTGAAAATAATCATTTAGCAATGGAAGATTTAAGTGTAATAACTGCAACTTATTCTGTAGGTGAAGATCAAGAAGGTTCCATTGCAATTATTGGACCAACTCGAATGGATTATCAACGTGTAGTTTCATTACTAGATGTCATTCGTGGTGGCCTTTCACGTGTGCTTTCTAATAAAACTTAATGATGGGTTATAAGGAGGAGACATTCGTGTCTGAAACGACAGAAAACAAAGAACAACTAGAAGAAGTAACTGAACAAACAAATGAAGAAGTTACTGAAAAAGAATTTGAACAAACAGAAAACAAAGAACAAAAAGAACTATCTGTAGAAGAGGAGCTTCAAGCAAAAATTTCAGAACTTGAAGCAAAACTTGAAGAAGAAGAAAATCGCTTTTTACGTTTACGCGCAGATTATGATAATTTACGTCGTCGTTCACAGCTTGATCGTGAGGCTGCGGAAAAATATCGTGCTCAAAAGCTACTAACAGAATTACTTCCTGTTCTTGATAATCTTGAGCGTGCATTGCAAGTAGAGGTTACTTCCGAAGATGCCGTTTCTTTATATAAAGGAATTGAAATGGTATATAGAACATTCATCGATGCAACAAAACAAGAAGGATTAGAAGTAATTGCTGCTGAAGGGGAAACTTTTGATCCTACAGTTCATCAAGCTGTAATGCAGGAATCAGATTCCGAAAAAGAATCAGGAATTGTATTACGTGAACTTCAAAAAGGCTATAAATTAAAAGATCGTGTATTACGACCTTCAATGGTTTCAGTAAACGAATAATAATCTTTTATAGTAAATAACACTAAGACGGTGTTTAAATAATAGGAGGCAAATTTTAATATGAGCAAAATTATTGGTATTGACTTAGGGACAACAAACTCTTGTGTGGCGGTTTTAGAAGGCGGGGAACCAAAAGTAATTCCAAATCCAGAAGGTAACCGTACTACTCCATCTGCTGTTTCATTTAAAAATGGTGAACGCCAAGTTGGTGAAGTAGCAAAACGCCAATCTATTACAAATCCAAATACTATTTTGTCTATTAAATCCAAAATGGGTACTTCTGAAAAAGTAAAAATTGAAGATAAAGAATATACTCCACAAGAAGTATCAGCGATGATTTTACAATATTTAAAAGGTTATGCTGAAGACTATTTAGGTGAAAAAGTAACGAAAGCAGTTATTACTGTTCCTGCTTACTTTAACGATGCACAACGTCAAGCAACAAAAGATGCTGGGAAAATTGCAGGACTTGAAGTAGAACGTATTATTAATGAACCTACAGCAGCAGCACTCGCATACGGTTTAGATAAACAAGATCAAGATCAAAAAATTCTAGTATTTGACCTTGGTGGCGGTACATTCGACGTATCCATCCTTGAATTAGGTGATGGTGTATTTGAAGTACTTGCAACTGCTGGTGACAATAAACTTGGTGGGGACGACTTCGACCAAAAAGTTATTGATTATTTAGTAGAAGAGTTCAAAAAAGAAAACGGCATTGATTTATCTAAAGATAAAATGGCAATGCAACGTTTAAAAGATGCAGCTGAAAAAGCGAAAAAAGATTTATCAGGTGTAACTTCAACACAAATCTCACTACCATTCATTACTGCAGGTGCTGATGGTCCACTACACTTAGAAGTGAACTTAACTCGTGCTAAATTTGATGAAATTACTCGTGACTTAGTAGAACGTACAATTATCCCAACTCGTCAAGCGTTATCAGATGCTGGACTTTCAGCTTCAGACCTTGATAAAGTAATTTTAGTTGGTGGTTCTACTCGTATTCCAGCAGTACAAGAGGCAGTGAAAAAGGAAACAGGTCAAGAACCACATAAAGGTGTTAACCCTGACGAAGTTGTTGCAATGGGTGCAGCAGTTCAAGGAGGTGTTTTAACAGGGGACGTTAAAGATATCGTATTACTTGACGTAACTCCACTTTCACTTGGTATTGAAACAATGGGTGGCGTGTTTACAAAATTAATTGAACGTAACACAACAATTCCAACATCAAAATCACAAGTGTTCTCAACAGCAGCAGACAATCAACCAGCTGTAGACATTCACGTATTACAAGGTGAACGTCCGATGGCAGCTGATAACAAAACATTAGGTCGTTTCCAATTAACTGATATTCCACCGGCTCCACGTGGAGTACCTCAAATCGAAGTAACATTTGATATTGATAAAAACGGTATTGTTTCTGTTAAAGCGAAAGACTTAGGCACTCAAAAAGAACAAACAATCGTTATTCAATCAGATTCAGGTTTAACTGATGAAGAAATCGAACGTATGGTTAAAGATGCTGAAGCAAACGCAGAGGCAGATGCGAAACGTAAAGAAGAAGCAGAATTACGAAATGAAGCGGATCAACTAGTATTCCAAGTTGATAAAACTATTTCGGATCTTGGAGAACAAATTACTGAAGATGAGAAAAAATCAGTTGAAGATGCTAAAGAAGAATTGAAAAAAGCATTAGAAGCTGGTGAAATCGAAGGAATTAAAGCTTCAAAAGAAAAATTAGAAGGCGTATTACAACCACTTGTTATGAAAGTGTACGAACAAGCTGCGGCGCAGGCATCACAAGGTGGAGCTGAAGATAGCGCCGATAAAAAAGATGACGGCGTAGTAGATGCTGACTTTGAAGAAGTAAAAGACGACAAGTAATAAGAAAAGCGGAGGCGGCTCGTTCAGCTCCGACAGGCACTGGAGACTTCCGCCAAGCGTGCTTGCACGCGCAGAAGGAAGTTGAAGTGACCGAGGAGCTAGCTGCCGCAGCTAGACAAAAGAAAAGCGGAGGCGGCTCGATAATAAAGTATCGGATAACCGCCGACACTAGAAATGATTTTGTACTGTATAACTAAGACAAAGAAAAAGTCAAAGACCGTTTCTCGGCTTTGACTTTTTCAATGTACAGACCTAGATGTATATGTGGTACAATATACGTTATGTAAAAAGAGCGGAGTGTGAGCGATGAGTAAACGCGATTATTATGAAGTACTTGGAGTCAGTAAAAGTGCTAGTAAGGATGAAATTAAGAAAGCATATCGCAAACTTTCAAAACAATATCATCCTGATCTTAATAAAGAAGCTGGTGCTGACGAAAAGTTTAAAGAAATTGCAGAAGCCTATGAAGTATTAAGTGATGATAGTAAACGTGCACAATATGATCAATTCGGACATGAAGGACCAAACCAAGGCTTCGGTGGTGGTGGATTTGGCGGAGCCGGCTTTGGTGGTTTTGAAGATATTTTTAGTTCATTCTTTGGTGGCGGCGGTCGTCGTTCTGACCCAAATGCACCGAGAAAAGGGGATGATCTTCAATACCGAATGAACATCTCCTTTGAAGATGCGGTATTCGGGAAACAAACTGAAATTGAAATTCCGAAAGAAGAAACATGTGATACATGTAACGGCTCTGGCGCAAAACCTGGCACTAGTCCAAAAACTTGTTCAACATGTAATGGTTCTGGCCAAATTAACCAAACTGTTGAAACTCCATTTGGTCGAATGGTAAACCGTCGTACATGTAGCACTTGTCGTGGTACAGGTAAAATTATTGTTGAAAAATGTTCTACATGTCATGGTGCTGGTACAGTTCAAAAACGTAAAAAAATTAAAGTCACGATTCCAGCAGGAGTGGATGACGGTCAACAATTACGTGTTTCAGGTCAAGGTGAACCTGGCATCAACGGCGGACCAGCTGGAGATTTATATATCGTGTTCAACGTGAAAAATCATGAATATTTTGAACGAGATGGCGATGATATTTACTATGAATTAAAATTAACATTCCCACAAGCTGCATTGGGTGATGAAATTGAAGTTCCAACAATTCATGGTAAAGTGAAGTTGAAAATACCAGCAGGCACACAATCAGGCGCTCAATTCCGTATTAAAGATAAAGGTGTTAAAAATGTTCACGGATACGGAACAGGTCATCAATATGTAATTGTAAAAGTCGTAACCCCAACAAAATTAACAGAAAAACAAAAACAATTATTGCGTGATTTTGCAGAAATAAGTGGTGATATACCTGAAGAACATAGTAGTTCATTATTTCACAAAATTAAAAAAACATTAAAAGGTGAATAAATGGGTGCAAAAGCAACCCATCTAAACAAAATGAATAAGAGGAGCTGATTGCAAGTGAAATGGACGGAGTTGTCATTTTTAACGACTAACGAAGCGGTTGAAGCGATTTCGAATATTTTCCATGAAGCAGGCGCAAGTGGAGTTGTTATAGAAGATTCAACAGAAATAAATAAAGAGCGAGAAGATCAATTTGGAGAGATTTATGAACTAAATCCTAAAGATTTTCCATCTAAAGGTGTGGTGGTAAAAGCTTATTTACCAGCATCTAGTTTTTTAGCTGAAACTGTTGAAGAAATAAAGCTTGCAATCGCAAATCTTATTAATTTTGACATTAACCTTGGAGAAAATATTTTTACAACTTCTGAAGTAAATGAAGAAGATTGGGCAACTGCATGGAAGCAATATTATCATCCTGTAAAAATTTCTGAACGTTTTACAATTGTTCCAACTTGGGAAGAATATAAACCAGTTAGTACGGATGAGTTAATCATTGAATTAGATCCAGGTATGGCATTTGGTACTGGTACACATCCAACAACTGTTATGTGTTTACAAGCTCTAGAGAAAGTTGTTCAATCTGGAGATGTTGTTGTAGACGTAGGTACAGGATCCGGTGTACTTTCAATTGCGGCTGCGATGCTTGACGCAAAAAAAGTGCACGCACTAGATTTAGATGAAGTTGCTGTTAAAGCGGCACGAGAAAATATTGAATTAAATCAGGTTCAAGATATTGTGGAAGTTTTCCACGGAAATTTATTGGATACTGTTCATGAGCAAGCAGACGTTGTTGTTGCAAATATACTTGCAGAAATTATTATGACATTTACCGATGATGCTTTTTCCATTGTAAAACCAAATGGATTATTTATTACATCTGGTATTATTACTGCAAAAAAAGACGATGTGAAGGCAGCTCTTGAAAAGTCAGGTTTTACAATTGAAGAAGTATTAATGATGGAAGATTGGGTTGCGATTATCGCACGCCGACCATAAATGCGAGGAGTTGTCCCATACAAGGTGGTCAACTCCTTCTCATTTTATTTATAGATATATAAATCACCTTGGAGGTGCAAAATGCAGCGATATTTTGTTCGGGATGCATTTAATGAAAATAATGAAGTAACAATAACAGGAGACAATGCTCGTCATATTTCTAAAGTAATGCGCATGGAAAATGGTGATCAAATTATTGTTGTACATAGTGGCATAGCATATATTTGCGAAATCGTCACAGTTGGCCAAGAAGTAGTAGCAAAAAATACAGGTGAAATAATCAAATCGCCAGAAATGCCGATAATGGTAGATATTGCATGCGGGCTACCGAAAGGAGATAAATTAGATTTAATTACCCAAAAGGGAACAGAGCTTGGAATGCATACATTAATTCCATTTGCAGCAGAGCGATCAATCGTAAAATGGGATGAAAAAAAAGGTGAAAAGAAGACAGAAAGACTTCAAAAAATTGCTCAGGAAGCTGCAGAGCAATCTCATCGTACACATATTCCTGAAATTATGAATCCTATATCTTTCAAGGAACTTTTATCTATCTTTCCTAAATATGATGCAGTCTTCATTGCAGACGAAGAGGATGCAAAAAAAGACGAACGCACAAGATTTGCGGATAAGCTAAAAAAAGTGTATGATAATGAATCGAAGTCTATTTTATTAATTTTCGGTCCTGAGGGTGGCATATCTCGTAAAGAAGCACAAAGTTTTATAGAAGTAGGTGCGGAAACAATGTCTCTAGGACCTAGAATATTACGTGCAGAAACAGCTCCCCTTTATGCGCTGTCTGCAATTTCTTATGAATTTGAATGAAAGAGGTGTACAAGCCTTGTCAACGGTGGCTTTTCATACTACATTAGGCTTGTATGTTAGACAAAGCTTTTATCTCCTTATCTGAAGGTGATAGGCGCCCATTTCATTTAAAGGGCTAGATTGTGGAGTAACATTTTTCATAAGGAATTAATATATAAGAATTTCCTTTTCATTTATTTTAAAAGAAGAAAAAAGCTATCAACTCGAGTTTAAATTGCCTAAAAATTCCTTGATAGCTTCTTTTACATACAGTGAATAGTCTAACCTTTACTTTTTTTAAAGCTTAAAAGTTTTATTTCTAAAATTTGACAAATCTCATTGCGTTGATTAATAGTTTCACACTCAACAATAATAAGGGCTTGGTTAGGTTTTGATTTAGAGGGTAGAATCTCTTTAATTGTGCTCTTTACATACAAAACGTCCTCTGGGCAAGTTGGCTGTGGCCATTTTATTTCTCCACCAGCCCCTATAATCCCATGAGTAAAAGGCATAGTACTTGTCAATAATTTCATAGTAATCGCTGTAGTATGCCAAACACTAGCAGCTAAATCCTTTGAAAAAAGTTTCTTTCGCTAAATCCTAATTACAATGGAAAACTTGGAGATTAAACTCTTGAGCAAACCTTTTATGTTGTCTACACTTAAATGATATTTTTCACTGATATAAGTAGTTGAAGACTGAACAGCTGAAGAGTAACATAGTAGCCCTAATAAATCCTTAAGATAGGCTTTGTATAAAGGGTGATATTTAAAATTTATATTCGAAAATCATATAAAATAAAGGTTTATACATAATAGTCAAAAATTATGTATAAACCTTTATTTCTATTTTCGAACTAGTGTCCAAATACGGCAAAATAAAAACCGTGAAGATTTCTTCAAGTTGATTCGTAAATAACCTTCCCTGTAAGACTCAGATCATAACCAGTTAATTGTTCTAGTTGTGAGTGAAATTCAATAGAAGAAACGACTTCTATAATAATCTTAAGCAACTCTAAGTTTTCTTTTGTTTTTAAAATAACTAAATCGTATTGTTCCTTGATCAAGGGTATAAATTCCACATTAACCATTTTAGCAACGTTTTCAATTCCAACACCTGCATTAGCTTGTCCACTAGCAACTGCAGAAGCTACGGAAAAATGGCTAGTCAATTCATTTTCATAACCTTTTAATGAATCTGTAGGGATCCCTCTTATTCTTAATTGTTCGTCAAGTAAAGCTCTTGCTCCTGAACCTTTTTCACGATTAACAATAGTAACCTGTGACTTAACTAAATCACTCCACCCTTTGATGTTTTGAGGGTTTCCTGGTTGCACATAAATCCCAGCATTTCTGCAAACTAAATTAATTAGCATAAATGGTTGGCTTACTAATAGACGCTTAACATAGGGGAGATTATATTCACCTGTGTCGCCATCATACAAATGGACACTAACAACGTCACATTCTCCTTTGTACATCGAAACAAGACTGTTTAAGCTACCATTATATAATCTTAAAGGTGTAAGTGATGTGCGTTTTTCAATATATTTACTTAATATATCTAAAACCATATCCTGACCACTAATCACTACTTTTTTATTAATATTACTCTTAGATTCCTTATTCTCTCCTGAATAAAGGTTATTTTCTTGTACTATACCTGTTCTATTTCTCGATTTATATCTTTCAAGTTCTTGTTGGTCCACCCGCATTTGCCTACCGACTCTATAAGCAACAAGCTCCTCTTTTTTGATTAAATCGTAAACTGTTAGTTTTGATATCCTTAAAAGTTGAGAAACCTCTTCTATAGTATATGATGAGTTATTATTCATACAGTCACCCCTGATTTTTTCTAGTATTTGATATTGGAATTTATTAAGGTTAAACTCATTAAAGATATTATATTATAATAAGGTATAAATAATTATAAGTAGTATCGTTTCGTAAAATGTATATTCCTATTTTTCATAACTTAAATAACAAAACCAAAAATTTATTTAAAGGATGGTAGTTTTGGCTGAAATTAAATTAAGACATATATGTAAAGCCTACAATAAAAAGGTATTAGCAGTAAATGATTTTAACCTTGATATTGAAGATGGAGAGTTTATTGTACTGGTCGGGCCTTCAGGTTGCGGGAAATCTACTATATTACGTCTTATAGCGGGTTTAGAAGATTCCTCAAATGGTAATATTCAAATAAATGGAAAATGCATGAACGGTATTTCTCCAAAAGAACGTGATATAGCTTTTGTTTTCCAAAGCTATGCGTTATACCCACATATGAACGTATATAATAACATGGCATTTGCTTTAAAGACTCGTAAGCTTCCTAAAAATGAGATTGATCGTCGCATATTGGAAACTGCGCATATTTTAGAAATAGAGGAATACTTAGACCGTAAACCAAAAGCTCTTTCTGGTGGCCAACGCCAACGTGTTGCATTGGGACGTGCCATCGTTCGTGATGCAAAAGTATTTTTAATGGATGAGCCCTTGTCCAACCTCGATGCAAAGCTTCGTACACAAATGAGAACAGAGATTACTAAACTGCATCAACGTTTGCAAACAACAATCCTTTATGTAACTCATGATCAAACCGAAGCAATGACCATGGCAACACGACTTGTTGTATTGAATAACGGGATAATCCAGCAAGTTGGTACCCCTAAGGAAGTATATGAAAAACCTGAAAATGTTTTTGTTGGAGGCTTTATCGGTTCTCCAGCTATGAACTTTTTTACTGGTATCCTTTCAGAGGACAAAATCAATATTGGGCATGTTTCAATTACAATTCCCGATAAAAAAAGGGTATCTTTATGTGAGCAGGGATATATAAACAAAGAAATCATATTGGGTATCCGCCCAGAAGATTTCTATGAGGCATCTGACTATACTGAAACTTCTACAAATCCTATCATTGATGTGAATATTGAAGCAACCGAACTGCTAGGTGCAGAAACCATTGTATACGCCCAAATCTCAAATCAAGCATTTGCAGCAAAGCTTTATAGTCCCTCCGATGTTAAAAAAGGACAATCATTCAAGTTGAGTATAAATATGGATAAAGTACATTTCTTTGATTTCACTACAGAAAATCGAATTTACCTAGAGGGAGAGTAGTAATATCTCTATAAAAGTTATTTTTGAAATACTTTTTGAGATTATACAAGTTTCACTAGTGTTGCATAAATAGTGTTAGAATTTTCAGTTTAATTATTTTTCCTATTAAGAGCCAAAAAGGTAAATGCCTAATTAAAGGTGGCTCCATCCATTTGGAAAATTATTTACAATTAGACCTTT